>NZ_JBHWES010000033.1:0-123400 GCF_042734105.1 Streptomyces sp. NPDC059679
ATCCGGGCGGGGGCGCCGCCGTCTGTCCGCCCGCCGTATTGTCATGTCAGTACCGTTCGGAGGAGTGCCATGGTCCATCCCGTCGTCCACTCGCTGCGCGAGCAGATCCGCGAGCACATCGTGGAGGGCATCGTCAGCGGGCGCTGGAAGCCGGGCGAGCGGATCGTGGAGCGCCGGATCGCCACCGAGCTGGAGGTCAGCCAGACGCCCGTCCGCGAGGCCCTGCGCGAGCTGGAGACGCTGCGGCTGATCGAGTCCGCGCCCAACAAGGGCGTACGCGTCCGCAATCTGACCGCCGCCGACCTGGAGGAGATCTATCCGGTGCGGGCCGGTCTGGAACAGATCGCCGCGGAGCTCGCCGCGCCCCGGCTGGCCGAGGACACCTCGGCCCTGGAGCCCGAGGTGGCGGCGCTGTACGAGGCGGACCGAAGATCCGACGGCGAGGCCCAGGTGCGGCACACCGTGGCCTTCCACCGCGAACTGGTCCGGGCCTCCGGCAACAGTGTGCTGCTGCACACCTGGGAATCGCTCGGCATCGAGATCTGGACCACCCTGTCCATCCGCTGGCTCGGCACCCGCCAGGAGTCGTACGCCGAGGAGCACCAGGCCGTCGTGGACGCGTTCCGGCGGCGGGACCCGAGGGTGGCGGAGCTCGTCAAGGAGCATGTGCTGGGCTGCGCGCCGCGCGCCTGATACCCATCTGACGCTGCACCGCGTGCCTACTTTCACGGCACGGAATGCCAATTTCGCCTTTCGGAGAAGTTTTTGGCCTCAAGTACTTTGATCGATCATCGATCAGAATTTACAGTCGAGACATGACCGACCTCGTCAACGGAGGGATGGCCGCAGCCAACCGGAAGCAGCCCATCCAGCAGCCCGTTCCGCAGCAGCCCAGCGAGCTCGACCAGCTCCCGGACCGCGACCCCGAGGAGACCGCCGAATGGGGCGCCTCCCTGGATGCCGTCACCCGGGCCGCCGGCCCGCACCGCGCCTCGTACCTGATGCGGCGCACGCTGGAGCGCGCCGAGACCGCCGGTCTCGGGCTGCCCCCGCTGCTCGAGACGGACTACGTCAACACCATCCCCACCGCCGCCGAGCCCTCCTTCCCCGGCGACGAGGACATGGAGCGGCGGATCACCGCCTGGAACCGGTGGAACGCGGCCGCAATGGTCACCCGCGGCAGCCGTGACGGCCTCGGCGGTCACATCGCCACCTTCGCCTCCGCCGCCTGGCTCTACGAGACCGGCTTCCAGCACTTCTTCCGCGGCAAGGAGACCGACGGGTCGGGCGACCAGCTCTACATCCAGGGCCACGCCTCCCCCGGCATCTATGCCCGCGCCTTCCTCGACGGCCGGCTGACCGAGGCCCACCTGGACAACTTCCGCCGCGAGGCGGGCGGCTCGGGCCTGCCCTCCTACCCGCATCCGCGGCGGCTGCCCTGGCTGTGGGAGTTCCCCACCGTCTCCATGGGCCTCGGCCCGATCTCCGCGATCTACCAGGCCCGGTTCAACCGCTACCTCGCGAACCGCGGCATCAAGGACACCGCCGGCTCCCACGTATGGGCCTTCCTCGGCGACGGCGAGATGGACGAGCCCGAGTCGACCGCGGCCCTCGCCCTGGCCGGCCGCGAGGGCCTGGACAACCTCACCTTCGTCATCAACTGCAACCTGCAGCGGCTCGACGGCCCGGTGCGCGCCAACTTCAAGATCGTGCAGGAGCTGGAGGCGCAGTTCCGCGCCGCCGGCTGGAATGTCGTCAAGGCCCTGTGGGGCTCCGCCTGGGACGAGCTGCTGGCCCTCGACACCTCGGGCGCGCTGCTGCGCCGGCTGCGCGAGGTCCCCGACGCCCAGTTCCAGACGTACGCGACGCGCGACGCCGGGTACATCCGCGACCACTTCTTCGGCGCCGACCCCGAGCTCGCCCGGCTCGGCCAGGGCCTGACCGACGCCAAGCTCGCCGAGTGCTTCCACACCTCCCGGGCCGGCCACGAGCCCCGCAAGGTGTACGCGGCGTACCGCGCGGCCATGGAGCACAAGGGCGCCCCGACCGTCGTCCTGGCCCAGACCGTGAAGGGCTACACGCTCGGCCCCGGCTTCGAGTCGCGCAACGCGAACCACCAGATGAAGAAGTTGACCGGCAAGGAGTTCCGCGCCATGCGCGACCTCCTGGAGCTGCCCATCCCGGACAGCGCGCTGGACGACAAGCTGGTCCCGTACGCCCACCCCGGCGCCGACTCCCCCGAGGTGCGCTACCTCCAGGAGCGCCGCGCCGCCCTCGGCGGCCCCGCCCCGGCCCGCAAGGTCCACCCGGTCGCCCTGCCCGAGCCGTCGGCCAAACCCTTCGAGGCCCTGGCCAAGGGCTCCGGCACCCAGGAGATCGCCACCACCATGGCGTTCGTCCGCCTGGTCAAGGACCTGATGCGGGACAAGGAGACCGGCCGCCGCTGGGTGCCGATCGTCCCCGACGAGGCGCGCACCTTCGGCATGGAATCCCTCTTCCCGACCGCCGGGATCTACTCCCCGCTCGGCCAGACCTACGACCCGGTCGACCGCGACCAGCTGCTCTACTACAAGGAAGCGGCCAACGGCCAGATCCTCAACGAGGGCATCACCGAAGCCGGTTCGATGGCCGACTTCACCGCCGCCGCGACGTCGTACGCGACACACGGCGAGCCGATGATCCCCTTCTACATCTTCTACTCGATGTTCGGCTGGCAGCGCACCGCCGACCAGATGTGGGCGCTGGGCGACCAGCTCGGGCGCGGCTTCCTGATCGGCGCCACGGCCGGCCGCACCACGATGACCGGCGAGGGCCTGCAGCACGCCGACGGCCACTCCCACCTCATCGCCTCCACCAACCCGGCGGCGATCGCGTACGACCCGGCCTTCGCGTACGAGGTCGGCACGATCGTGCGGGACGGTCTGCGGAGGATGTACGGCCCGGACGCCGAGGACGTCTTCTACTACCTGACCGTCTACAACGAGACCAAGGTCCAGCCGCCCATGCCCACCGGCGAGGGCGTCGAGGAGGGCATCCTCAAGGGCCTGTACCGCTACAAGTCGGCCGAGCTGACGGACGAGGGCGCCCCGCGCATCCAGCTCCTCGCCTCCGGCACCGCCATCCACTGGGCCCTGGAGGCCCAGAAACTCCTCGCCGACGACTGGGGCGTGGCCGCCGACGTGTGGTCCGCCACCTCCTGGAGCGAGCTGCGCCGTGACGCCCTGTCCTGTGACGCGGCGCAGCTCAACGGTGAAGACCGGGTCCCGTACGTCACCCGTGCCCTGGCAGGCGCACCGGGCCCGGTCCTCGCCGTCAGCGACTGGATGCGCACCGTCCCCGACCAGATCAGCCAGTGGGTCGAGCAGGACTGGTACTCCCTCGGCACGGACGGCTTCGGCCTCTCCGACACCCGCGAGGCCGCCCGCCGCCACTTCGGCGTCGACGCCCCGGCCATCGTGACCACCGCCCTGAACCGCCTCGCCCGCCGCGGCGAGGTCAAGCCCACGGCGGCGAAGGAAGCGGCCGAGCGCTACGGCATCTGACCGCCCCGCGGAATACGGAAGCCCCGCTCGTACGCCATGGCGGCGTATGGGCGGGGCCAGTCGTTTCGCACAGCTTGCGGCTGCCCCCACACCCGCTTCGCGACCGATGATTCTCATCGTTCCCGACGGTCTCAACGTTCCGAGAACGAAGCGGAGAGAGCGAGGGATGGGCATGTTCGTCTTGATTCCCGGGGCCGGGGGTGCGGCCTGGTACTGGCATCGTGTGGTGCCCGAGTTGCACGCCAGGGGGTACGAGGCGGTCGCCGTCGAGCTGCCCGGCGCCGACGAATCCGCAGGGCTGCCCGAGTACACCGACGCGGTGGTCGCTGCGATCGGCGACCATGACGACGTTGTGCTGGTGGCCCAGTCGATGGGCGGCTTCACCGCCCCGATGGTCTGCGCCCGCGTGCACGTAGATCTGTTGGTGCTGGTCAACGCGATGATCCCGCTGCCGGGCGAGACGCCGGGACAGTGGTGGGACAACACCGGATCGCCGGCGGCCCGCGTCGCGGCGGCCGAAGCGGGCGGGTACGGCCCGGAGTTCGACCTGGCCACCTACTTCCTGCACGACGTGCCGGCCGAGGTCGCCGCCGCCGGCGCGGCGCACGAGCGGCCCGAGGCCGACACCGCGTTCGGCCAGCCTTGCGACATCGAACGGTGGCCGGACGTGACCACTCGCGTGCTTGCCGCAGCCGAGGACCGGTTCTTTCCCGCGGAGTTCCAGCGCCGAGTGGCCCGCGACCGTCTCGGGATCGACGCCGACGACGTCCCCGGCGGTCACCTGGTCGCGCTGTCGCGCCCGGTCGACCTGGTCGACCGGCTGATCGGGTATCTGTAGGGCCCCCGGGCCGCGCGCAAGGGCATGATGGGCGCATGCGTGCCGCCCGGCTGATCCGTCTTGTGCTGCTGCTCCAGTCCCGGCCCTCGATGACGGGGGCCGAGCTGGCGCGGGAGCTCGAGGTCTCGGAGCGTACGGTCACGCGCGATGTGGCAGCGCTGTCCGAGGCCGGGGTCCCGGTCTACGCGGACCGGGGCCGCAGCGGCGGCTACCGCCTGGTCGGCGGGTACCGCACCCGGCTGACCGGCCTCGGCCGTACGGAGGCCGAGGCGCTGTTCCTGTCCGGGGTGCCGGCCGCGCTGCGTGGCATGGGGCTGGCGGACGCCGCCTCCGCCGCCCGGCTGAAGGTGTCCGCCGCGCTCCTCCCGGAGCTGCGCGACGCCTCGCACACCGCTGCCCAGCGCTTCCACCTCGACGCCCCCGGCTGGTGGCAGGAGCCCGAGACGCCGGACCTGCTGCCCGCCATCGCCGACGCCGTATGGGACGACCGCCGGATCACCGCCCGCTACCGCCGCCGGGACACGGAGGTGGAGCGGGCGCTGGAGCCGTACGGGCTGGTTCTGAAGGCGGGTGTCTGGTACCTGGCGGCGCGGGTCGGGGGCGGCGACTTCCGCGTCTACCGGGTGGACCGGTTCACCGCCGTCTCACCGACCGCCGCTGATGAGGGCAGACTCGACCGTCACGGCCGCTTCGATCGGCTGGCGGACTTCGACCTGCCCGGGTTCTGGGAGGAGCGGGCCGCGCAGTTCGTCCGCTCGCTGCTGCGCGAGAAGGTCGTGCTGCGGCTGACCGGGGAGGGCGCGCGGCGGCTGCCGTTCGTGACGGACCGGACCGCGGGCCAGGAGGCCGTGGCGGCGGCCGGGGCGGCCGGGGATCCCGACGGGCCCGACGGGCAGGGGCGGATCACCGTCACCCTGCCCGTGGAGTCGCTGGACGTGGCGTACGAGCAGCTACTGGCCCTCGGCCCGGAGGCGGAGGTGCTGGCCCCGCCGGAGCTGCGCCGGCGCTTCGCCGCGGCGGCCGCCCGCGCCGCGGAGGTCTACCGGTAGCGGCCGCCCGCGCCATGGACCTCCACCGATAGCGGCCGCCCGCCGCCGATCTCTACCGGTAGTCCTCTGCCGTCCCTTCCTTCCCGCCGAAAACCACATCCCGGAAGTAGCCGAACGCATCCGGCCGCGAGCCATCCACATCCGTGAAGCCGTACTCCTTGGCCAGCTCCCCGCTGGACACCGACTTCCCCGACCACCGCGCCCGCTCCGGGTCCGCCGCGAGCGCCGCGACGGCCCGTCCGACGAAGTACGGCGTCTCGGCGATGGCGAAGTGCGGCTCTCGTGCGACGGCGTCGCGCCAGTTCTCCTCGGTCACCCCGAAGTGGTCGAGCATCTGCTCGGAGCGGAGAAAGCCCGGGGTGATGGAGACCGCCGTGCCGCCGAACTCCTTCAGTTCCTGGGCGAGCCCGAAGGCCGTCCGGATGGGGGCGTTCTTGGTGAGGTCGAAGAACAGGTTCTCGCGGTAGGTCTTGTTGAATTCGGCCGTGCCGTCGGTCACCTCCACCACCAGCCCGCCCGGCTGCCGGATCAGCAGCGGCAGTGCGTAGTAGCTGGTGACGAGGTGGGTCTCGACGCCGAGGCGGAGCATCCGCAGCCCGTTCTCCAGCTCCAGTTCCCAGGTCTTCTTGTCGAAGGTGACCAGGTGCTCGCCTCCCCACACATCGTTGACGAGTACGTCCAGCCGCCCCTGCTCGTCCTCGATCCGCTCCACCAGCGCCCGCACCTGCTCGGGTACCAGGTGGTCGACCGGTACCGCGATCCCCGTCCCGCCCGCGGCCGTGACCAGCTCCGCCGTCTCCTCGATGGTCTCCGTCGTCCGCCCGACCTCGCTGGCCTTCTCGCGCGTGGTGCGCCCCGTCGCGTAGACGGTGGCCCCCGCCGCCCCCAGCTCCACGGCCATCGCCCGGCCCGCGCCGCGTGTCGCCCCCGCGACGAGTGCGACCCTGCCCGCCAGTGCGCCCTGTGTACTCACGTACGTATGTCCCTTCTCGGACTGGTGTGGTGTGAACGCCTCCGACCTTCGCAGTGAATCCCGCCATCTTCTGTCGTCTTTTTTCTGTCGCCTTGCGTTCCGGGCCGCTCCGGCGTGCGCGGGCGCGCGCGAGGGCCGATGCTGGTCCCGTGATGGACGAGACGGAGTTCTGGGAGCTGGTCGACAGCGCTCGGGATGCGGCCGAGGGCGACCCCGAGGACCAGTCCGACCTGCTCGTCGACCGGCTGTCCCAGCTCGATCCGGACGCCGTTCTGGACTTCGCCCGCCACTTCGAGGCCCGCTCCAACCGCGCCTACCGCTGGGACCTGTGGGGCGCAGCCCAACTCCTGCTGGGGGATGTGGGCGACGATGCCTTCGACGCCTTCCGCTACTGGCTGATCGGCCAGGGCCGGGAGGTGTTCGAGGGCTCGCTGCACGAGCCGGACGACCTCGCCGAGTTGCTGGAGGACTTCGACGAGCAGGTGGACGGGGACTGCGAGGACCTGGGCTTCGCGGCGGACGAGGCGTACGAGCAACTGACCGGCGCGGTGCTGCCGGATCTGGGCCTGCCGGCGCGGTCGGCCGAACCGGTCGGCGCGGTCCTCGACTTGGCGGACGAGGGGGCGCTGGCGGAGCGGTTCCCCCGGCTGTGGGAACGCTTCCGCGGCTAGCTCAGCGAGGGCAGAGGCTCAGCGAGGGCAGAGGCTCAGCGGGGGCAGCGGGCAGGGGCTCAGAGAGCGCGCCCCATCAGTACGTCGTCCACGTACTCCCCCTCCAGCAGGAACTCCCCCGGCAACACGCCCTCCACCGCGAAGCCCTCGGACTCGTACAGCCGCCGCGCCGGGGCGTTGTGCCCGAGCACCCGCAGCGTGATCCGGACCGCCCCCTGGCGCCTGGCCTCCTCGTACGCCGCGCCGAGCAGCGCCCGCGCCACGCCCCGGCCGCGCGCCCAGTCGTCCACCGCCAGGCCCTGGATCGCGCGTACGTGCGTGTTGCAGGCCAGCGGGGTCGGCGCGACGAGGCGTATGAAGCCCGCCGTCCGCCCGTCGGCCTCGGCGATCAGCAGGTGGTCGGGCCGGTTCCGGTCGGTGAAGAAGGGGTCGTTCGGGCGCGGGGGCGGCTGTACGGAGTGCAGCGGGGACCAGGTGCGCCGGTCCAGGTCGGCGAGCGTCGTTTCGTCGGAGAGGGCGGCGGGTCGGATGGTCGGATCGGACATGTGGGCCACTGTGCCATGTCGGCCCGACCGCGCATGAGTTCGCTCACGATCTCGCTCTCTCACGCCCGCCCCCGCCCCCGCGTTCACCACCCGCCTCCGACATCCCGTACACGATGGCGGGCAGGATGGCCCCATGCGTATCGCGATCACCGGTTCGTCCGGGCTCATCGGCACGGCTCTCGTCCGCTCCCTGCGCGCGGACGGCCACCAGGTGGTGCGTCTGGTGCGGCGCGCGCCCCGGGCGGAGGACGAGGTCCAGTGGGATCCGAAGCGGCAGTGGGTGGACTCGCAAGGGCTCGTGGGCTGTGACGCGGTGGTGCATCTCGCGGGTGCGGGGATCGGCGACCGCCGCTGGACCGATGCGTACAAGAAGGAGTTGCGGGACAGCCGGGTGCTCGGCACGACCGCCGTCGCCGAGGCCGTGGCCTCGCTCGACGCTCCGCCCCGGGTGCTGGTGAGCGCCAGCGCGGTCGGCTTCTACGGGGACACCGGGGGGCGCGTGGTGGACGAGAGCGCGCCCCCTGGTGACGGATTCCTCGCGGATCTGTGCCAGCAGTGGGAGGAGGCGACCGCACCGGCCCAGGAGGCGGGCGTACGGACCGTGTTCGCGCGCACGGGGCTGGTGGTGTCCGCTGAGGGCGGGGCCTGGGGGCGGCTCTTTCCGCTGTTCCGGTTCGGCCTCGGCGGCCGGATGGGCAGTGGCCGCCAGTACTGGAGCTTTATCGCCCTGGACGACCACATCGCCGCGCTGCGCCACATCCTGGCCACGGATGAGCTCGTGGGCCCGGTCAACCTCACCGCGCCCGAGCCGATCACCAACCGCGAGGTGACCGCCGCCATGGGCCGGGTGCTGGGCCGGCCGACGCTGCTGTCCGTCCCCGCGCCCGCGCTGCGGCTTGCGCTCGGGGAGCTCTCCAGCGATGTGCTCGGCAGCGTACGGGCGGTGCCGCGGCGGCTGTTGGACTCGGGGTTCTCCTTCACCCACCCGGAGATCGAGCAGGCGCTGCGGGCCGCGCTGGCGGCGCGCGCCGCCGGTGGCCACTAGCCCATTTCAGCGCCACCCCAGGGCAACGTGCGACCGCTGTGCGCCCATGCTCGGTCGATGCGCGTCTGGCATCGACCATTTTTGTCCGTACTGTCATGACCGGCCCAGGGAACCCGAGTTGCGGAATATACGCATCCGGGCTGCCGGTCGGGGGCAGCAGGCCCCTTAGCGTACGCACAGACCTCGGGGAGGGCACGTGCTCACCAGCGCGCACCGAACGGACGTCGTCATCGTGGGAGCCGGACTGGCGGGGCTGGCCGCGGCCCATCAGCTGACCAGCGCGGGGGTGACGGTCAGCGTTCTGGAAGCCGCGCCCCAGGTGGGCGGCCGTATGGCCACGGATCTGCTCGACGGCTTCCGGCTGGACCGCAGCGGGCAACTGGTCAACACCTCCTTCCCGGAGCTCCAGCGCACCCCTGGGCTCGGCGGGCTGGTGCTGCGCCCGTTCTCCCCGGGCGTGCTGGTGCGCGCCGACGGCCGCACCCACCGGGTCGGCGCCACGGGCACCGGTGGCTGGGCAACCGGCGGTTGGGGAACCGGCGGCCGGGGCACGAGCGGGCGCGGAACGACTGGGCGGGGGACGAGTGGGCGAGGTACGAACGGCCGTGGCACTAGCGGCCGGGGCACGAGGGGCGCACTGACCACCGCACGCGCCCTCGCGAACGCCGCCCGTGCGCCCCTTGGCGGCGCGCTCGACCAGGCCCGCCTCGGCGCCGCCCTCGGCAGGCTCGCCGCGCTGCCCGCCGACCGCCTCCTCACCCGCCCGGACCGGCCCGTCGCCGAGACCCTGGCCGGGCGTGGGCTGCCGGCCCGTACCGTCGAGGGCTTTCTGCGCCCGCTGCTCGTCTCGCTGCTCAGCGACCCCGAGTTGACCACCTCGAGCCGCTGCGCCGACCTGGTGCTGCGCGGCTACGCGCGAGGCCGCCTGTGCCTGCCCGCGGGCGGCGCCTCGGCCGTCCCCGAGCTGCTGGCCGCGGCCCTGCCGCCGGGTACGGTACGCACCGGCATACGCGCCGTGACCGCCTCCACGACCGCCGTGGCCACCGCCGAACACGGCGAGATCGCCTGCCGTTCGATCCTGGTGGCCACCGGCGCCCGTGCCGCGGCCGACCTCCTCCCCGGGCTGCGGCTGCCGTCCTTCCACCCGGTCACCGTGCTGCACCACACCGCGGACAGTTCGCCGCTGCGCGAGCCCGCGCTGGTGCTCACCGCCGGGGACCACGGCCCGGTGGCCCACACCGCCGTCGCCAGCGAGGTCGACCCGTCGCGCACCCCGCCCGGCCGGGTCCTGATCACCTCCACGGTCCTCGGCGCCGCCGCGGCCCTGCCGACCGCCGAACTCGACCGGGCCGCCCGGGCCCAGCTCGCCGCGGTCTACGGCACCTCCACCGCCCACTGGGAGCTGCTGGCCGCCCATCACGACCCGTACGCGGTCCCCGCCATGCCCGCCCCGCACGACCTGCGGCGCCCGGTCCGGCTGCTGTCCGGCCTGTACGTATGCGGGGACCACCGCGACTCGAGCACCGTGCAGGGAGCCCTCGTCTCCGGCCGCCGCGCCGCCCGAGCGATCCTCCACGACCTCGGCGCCCTCCCCGACGCCGAGCCCACAGCCCCGGACGCGGCGGCGGCCTGACCCGCCACGCCCGGAGGACCTGCGGGGCGGCGGGCCACCCGCCGCCCCGCGCCCAAGCCCAGGCCCTACCCCAGCGCCGCCACCCGGTCCCGATACCCCCGTACCGCCGCCGCGTCCCGGTACGGCTCCAGCCGCCGCTCGAAGTCGCGTACGTAGTCCATGGCCCGCGCCGACCGCATCTCGGCCGCCTGCTGCGCCGCCTCCGCGCCCAGCGCGCACGCCTGCTCCAGTTCGCCGAGGCCCAGCCGGGCCGTCGCCAGCACCACCCGGCAGAACAGCCTGCTGCGCGCGAACGCCTTGCCGCGCAGCTGGAGCGAGCGCTCGGCGTGCTGGGCGGCGGCGCGGTACTGCTGGAGATCGCGGTGGCAGTGGCCGAACTCGTCGGCCAGCTGCGCCTCGTCGAAGAACCGCGCCCAGTAGGGCACGTCGTCCGCGGGCCGGGACGTCTCGAGAGCGCGCTCGGCGCGCGCCAGCGAGGCGGTGCAGGCCCGGACCTCGCCGAGCACGGCGTGGCCCCGGGCCTCCACGGCGTGCAGCAGGGACTGCAGGGCGGGCGGGGCGCCGGCGCCCATGCCCTGCTGGGCCACCCGGGCCAGCTGGACGGCTTCCCGTCCGTGGCCCAGGTAGACGGCCTGGCGGCTCATCGTGACCAGCACATAGCTGCCGTACGGCCGGTCCCCGGCCGCCTGTGCGAGCCGCAGCGCCTGGACGAAGTAGCGCTGGGCCAGGCCGTGGGCGGCGATGTCGTACGACGTCCAGCCGGCCAGCCGGGTCAGATCGGCGATCGCCGCGAACAGCCGCCGCCCGGTCGCCTCTCCGTAGGTGCCGCGCAGCATGGGCTCGCCCTCGTGTTCCAGATAGCGCACCAGGGCCTGTCGTGCGTGTCCGCCGCCGTACGTCTGGTCCAGCGACCGGAACAGTTCGCCCACCGACCGCAGTGCGGCGATGTCCCCGGCGGTGACCCGGTAGCCGGGCCCGCGCTGGGACCGGTCCGCCTGCCGCTGCCGCGGCAGCGGCGCCCGGCCGGCCGCCGGGCCGGGGGCGCGGCCTGGCACCCGAGGCCCTGGTGGGCCCGCCACCGCGGCGGGTGCCGTCGGTGGCTCGCCGCGCGCCACCTTGTCGTCGGGCCGCCCGATCAGCCAGTCGCGGCTGGGGACCACAAGACCGGCCGGGGTGAAGGCGATCTTGCGCAGTTCGGCCTGGCTGCCGGAGTCCTTGCGCCACAGCCCGCTGACGATGTCCACCGCCTCCTGCGGGGTGGCGGCGAACTCCAGCCCGGCGTAGACCGGGGCGCACGCGTCGAGGCCCAGGTCCTGGGCGGTGAGCCGGCGCCCCAGGCGCCGGGTGAAGACCTCGGCGATCAGCGCCGGGGTGGTGCCGCGCGGCTGCTGTCCACGCAGCCAGCGGGTCACCGATGTTTTGTCGTACCGCAGGTCCAGGCCGTGCTCGAGGCCGAGCTGGTCGACCCGCCGGGCGAGCCCGGCGTTGGAGAAGCCAGCCTCCGCGATGAGCGCGGCGAGCTGACGGTTGGGAATGCGCTGCGGGGGTCGTTCCGTCATCAGCCTGCCGGTCTCCCTGATCGCTTCGTGGAAACGGCCCGAAAGTAGCCGCCGATGAGGCACTGATCGTCTCGGTCGCCCCGCATTCATCCGATCGTGTGAGGGGTCGGGTGAGGCGTCGGGGGAGAACGATCCGGATGCGGGGGCCGGATTCGCCGGACGTACAGTGGCTGAGGCGCCCGGAGTCGGGCGCCGGAGCGCTGTACGAGGTCCGAAGGGATTGCCGCCGTGAGTGAGCTGCGCTTTGTCCATCTGGGGTTCGGGGCGGACGCCGTCGAGTACCAGGAGGCATGGCAGGAGCAGAGGCGGGTGCACGCCGCTCGGTTCGCCGATGAGGCGCCGGACACCTGTCTGCTGCTGGAGCACCCGCCGGTCTACACCGCGGGCCGGCGCACGGCGGACGACGAGCGCCCCCTGGACGGCACCCCGGTCGTGGACGTGGACCGCGGCGGCAAGATCACCTGGCATGGCCCGGGGCAGCTCGTCGGCTATCCGATCCTCAAGCTGCCGCGTCCGGTGGACGTCGTCGCGCATGTACGGCGTCTGGAGGAGGCCCTGCTGCTGACCTGTGCGGAGTTCGGCCTGGAGGCCACCCGGGTCGAGGGCCGCAGCGGGGTGTGGGTGCTGGGCGATCCGGTGGAGGAGCGCCGCGCGCTGGGCGGGCTGAACCTGGACTTCGATCCGCGCGTGGCCGACGAGGAGTTCGACCCGCGGCTGAACGGCCCGGAGTACGCCCCGTCCAACGCCGGCCAGCGCCGCGAGGACCGCAAGCTCGCCCAGATCGGGGTGCGGGTCGCCAAGGGCGTGACGATGCACGGCTTCTCGCTGAACTGCAACCCCGACACCACCTGGTTCGACCGGATCGTGCCGTGCGGGATCCGCGACGCGGGGGTGACCTCGCTCTCGGAGGAGCTGGGCCGCGATATCTCCGTGACGGAGGTGGTTCCGGTGATCGAGAAGCATCTGCGGACCGTCATGGAGTCCGCCGTACCGCTGCCGCGCGCCGTCTGACCGCTGCCCCGGCCCGGGGAATGGTCCCCGGGGGCCGTTCCGTTCTCTGGCGGGGTCCCTGGGCGTAAGGGCGTACGAATGACGGGCGTACGCTGGGGTTCACCAAAGATTCGATGCCTCTCCAAGCACTGACAAGCACTAAGGAGTGCCGGACGTGTCCGCAGTCGCACCCGACGGACGCAAAATGCTGCGCCTTGAGGTCCGGAACAGCCAGACGCCCATCGAGCGCAAGCCCGAGTGGATCAAGACCCGCGCGAAGATGGGTCCCGAGTACACCGAGCTGCAGGGCCTGGTGAAGCGCGAGGGCCTGCACACCGTGTGTCAGGAGGCGGGCTGTCCGAACATCTACGAATGCTGGGAGGACCGCGAGGCGACCTTCCTGATCGGCGGCGACCAGTGCACCCGGCGCTGTGACTTCTGCCAGATCGACACCGGTAAGCCGCAGGCCCTGGACCGGGACGAGCCGCGCCGGGTCGCCGAGTCCGTCCAGTCCATGGAGCTGAAGTACGCGACGGTCACCGGTGTCGCGCGCGACGACCTCGAGGACGGCGGCGCCTGGCTGTACGCCGAGACGGTCCGCCAGATCCACTCCCTCATGCCGGACACCGGCGTCGAGCTGCTGATCCCGGACTTCAACGCGGTGCCCGAGCAGCTCGCCGAGGTCTTCTCCGCCCGCCCCGAGGTGCTGGCGCACAATGTGGAGACCGTCCCGCGGATCTTCAAGCGCATCCGCCCCGGCTTCCGCTATGAGCGCTCGCTCGAGGTGATCACCAAGGCGCGTGAGGCGGGTCTGGTCACCAAGTCCAATCTGATCCTGGGCATGGGCGAGGAGCGGGCGGAAATCAGCCAGGCGCTCCAGGACCTGTACGACGCGGGGTGCGAGCTGATCACGATCACGCAGTATCTGCGGCCGAGCGTCCGGCACCACCCGGTGGACCGCTGGGTCAAGCCCCAGGAGTTCGTGGAGCTGAAGGAGGAGGCGGAGGAGATCGGCTACGCCGGTGTCATGTCCGGTCCGCTCGTCCGCTCCTCCTACCGCGCGGGCCGGCTCTACCAGCAGGCGGTCGAAAAGCGCGGTGCCGTGGTGGCCGCTCAGGCGGTATGACCACCGGATGTGACCAATACGCTATGTGAGTACGGGCACAACGCACGCTCACACCTTGGACAATGCCGCTGGTCAGAGCGAGATCAGCGGCATTTCAAGGCTTCATCGGTGTTTGACCGGCCGGTCACGCGCTGGTAACACCTTTGGGTAACGATTAAGCCACACAACATTCTGTGTGTGGGCTCTGATCATCCGCTGCTCCCGAGGGGGACCCATGTCGGCCGCGCCCGTACGCCCGCCGTCCGTCACCGACGCACTGCTCGTTCTGGAGGGGCTGCTGCTGGGCGGCGGGCAGCGCACCGCCCGCCGTAACGCCTGGACCGCGGTCCTGGAGGACCGGCGCCGCGCGAAGGACCGTCACGAGGCCGAGCACGTACTGGAGGCCGTGTCCACCGGGGCTTCCCAGGCCACGTAAACTTCGCTGTATGGCGAGGAAGGAAACATCCGAGAACCCCGGGCGGCTGAAGCAGATCGCCCTGACCTACAAGATGACCAAGAAGGTCGACTCGAAGGTCGGTCTTGTCGTCGCCGCGGTGGGAATCGTCACGTTCGGTGTCTTCCTCGCGATCGGCTTCTGGATCGACCACCCGATCTTCCTGGGCATCCTGGGCTTCGTCCTGGCCTTCCTCGCGATGGCGATCGTTTTCGGCCGCCGTGCCGAGCGAGCGGCCTTCGGACAGATGGAAGGACAGCCGGGCGCGGCGGCGGCGGTGCTGGAGAACGTGGGCCGTGGCTGGTCGGTGACGCCCGCGGTGGCGATGAACCGCAACCAGGACGTCATCCACCGGGCCGTCGGCAAGGCGGGCATCGTGCTGGTCGCGGAGGGCAACCCGAACCGGCTGAAGTCCATGCTGGCCGCGGAGAAGAAGCGGATGGCGCGCATCGTCGCCGATGTGCCGGTGCACGATGTGATCGTGGGCACCGGCGAGGACCAAGTGCCGATCAAGAAGCTGCGCACCAAGCTGCTGAAGCTGCCGCGGGTGCTGCCCGGCGGCCAGGTGACCGCGGTCAACGACCGGCTGCGGGCGCTGGGTGATCTGATGAGCAACATGCCGATCCCGAAGGGCCCGATGCCCAAGGGGATGCGGATGCCGAAGGGCCGCTGAGCCCCGTACCAGCACAACAGGACCGCATACGACTGGGGCGGCCGGGAATGGAGTTTCCGGGCCGCCCCAGTCGTTTCAGCCCAGTCGTACGAGCACCGGCCTCAGGCGGCCTCAGACCTGGATCTGCACCGAGTTCGCGAACCGGTCGTGCAGACCGCGGGTGTCCCGGTCCCAGACCACCGCGGGGATCACGATCAGCAGCAGCACGCTGCGCAGCACCACCCGCGGCAGGCTCAGCCGCCCTCCGCTCGCGGAGATCACGCGCAGCTTCAGCAGTAGCTTTCCGGGGGTGCAGCCGACCGTGCCGACGGTGAGCACGCTCAGTACGAAGAAGACGGCCAGCGCCCAGTTGCCCGTGGCCTGCGCCTTGCCGCCGGACAGCAGCGCATAGGAGACGAGCAGGCACAGTCCCCAGTCGATGAGCAGCGCCCCGAGGCGGCGTCCGATGGGCGCGATGGAGCCCGGCCCGCTCTCGGGAAGCCCCAGTGCCTCGCCCCGGTAGCCCAGCTCGACGCCCATGTCCTCGGCGGCCGCGCGCGGCCCGGAGAGCCATGATCCGATTGCTTGCCTCTTATCCACGCGACCACGGTACTGCGATGGCATACGGTCCCTACGGACCGGGCCCCGGACCGGGCCCCGGACCGCGCCCCGGCCTCACATGCCCCACGCGCACGAGACGTATGCCGGTTAACCTGGGTGAAACAAATGGGTCATGCTTGGGAAATCCCGTCTGCCTATGGTCGGCCCCAGCGCGCCAGCCGCACATGAGCCGCGCGACCGAACAAATCCCCGTCCCCCGCGGCCGGGCTAGGAGGAGTTGGATGTTCCAGAACGCCGACGACGCTCGGAAGTTCATCTCGGACGAGGACGTCAAGTTCGTAGACGTCCGGTTCTGTGACCTTCCCGGCGTCATGCAGCACTTCACCGTACCGGCGGAGGCGTTCGACCCGCACGAGGAGCTCGCCTTCGACGGCTCGTCGATCCGCGGTTTCCAGGCGATCCACGAGTCGGACATGGCTCTGCGTGCGGACCTGTCGACGGCCCGTGTCGACCCGTTCCGGCGGGACAAGACGCTCAACATCAACTTCTTCATCCACGACCCGATCACGGGTGAGCAGTACAGCCGTGACCCGCGGAACATCGCCAAGAAGGCCGAGGCATACCTCGCCTCCACCGGTATCGCCGACACCGCGTACTTCGGCCCCGAGGCCGAGTTCTACGTGTTCGACAGCGTCCGCTTCGAGACCAAGTCGAACGAGGCGTTCTACCACATCGACTCCGAGGCGGGCGCCTGGAACACCGGTGCGCTGGAGGACAACCGCGGTTACAAGGTCCGCTACAAGGGCGGCTACTTCCCGACCCCGCCGGTCGACCACTTCGCCGATCTGCGCGCCGAGATCAGCCTCGAGCTGAACAAGTCCGGCCTCCAGGTCGAGCGCCAGCACCACGAGGTGGGCACCGCCGGCCAGGCCGAGATCAACTACAAGTTCAACACGCTGCTTGCCGCTGCCGATGACCTGCAGCTCTTCAAGTACATCGTCAAGAACGTCGCGTGGAAGAACGGCAAGACCGCGACCTTCATGCCCAAGCCGATCTTCGGTGACAACGGCTCGGGCATGCACGTCCACCAGTCCCTGTGGCTGGGTGGCGAGCCCCTCTTCTACGACGAGCAGGGCTACGCGGGGCTGTCGGACATGGCCCGCTACTACATCGGCGGCATCCTCAAGCACGCCCCGTCGCTGCTGGCCTTCACCAACCCGACGGTGAACTCCTACCACCGTCTGGTCCCGGGCTTCGAGGCCCCGGTCAACCTGGTGTACTCGCAGCGCAACCGCTCCGCCGCGATGCGTATCCCGATCACCGGCTCCAACCCGAAGGCCAAGCGCGTCGAGTTCCGCGCCCCGGACTCCTCCGGCAACCCGTACCTGGCCTTCTCCGCCCTCCTCCTCGCGGGTCTGGACGGCATCAAGAACAAGATCGAGCCGGCCGAGCCGATCGACAAGGACCTCTACGAGCTCGCCCCCGAGGAGCACGCGGGCGTCCCGCAGGTCCCGACCTCGCTCCCGGCCGTTCTCGACTCTCTCGAGGCCGACCACGAGTTCCTGCTCCAGGGCGATGTCTTCACCTCGGACCTGATCGAGACCTGGATCGACTACAAGCGCACCAACGAGATCGCTCCGCTGCAGCTGCGTCCGCACCCGCACGAGTTCGAGCTCTACTTCGACGTGTGATCCGACCGGCCTCGCCCGGACACGGCTGAGCCTCGCCACCGCCCGACGGGCGGTGGCGAGGCTCAGTGCTTTCCGCTCAGTTCTTGTCGGAGGTGCCCCTGCTCCCGGCGGCGCCGGGCGCGTCGGTCAGGCGTTGATCGTCTGGGTGTAGGTGTTGGTGTTGGTCGATCCGTTGAAGTTGGCGTCTCCGACATAGCTCGCGGCGACGTTGTACGTGCCTGCGGCCAGGCCGGCGTCAGTGAGGAAGGCGAAACCACCGCTGACGGGCGCGGTGCCGACCAGGGAGGAGACGTTGTTGCTGACTGTGAAGTTCACGTTCCCCGTGGGGTTTCCCAACCCGGGCGGCACGGCCTCCACGAAGGCGACGTAGGTGACCGTCTGCCCCACCGTGGAGGGGTTGGGGTTGGAGCTGACCGTCGTCTTCGTGTTCGCCTTGTTCACCAGCTGGGTGTCGGTCCCCGTCGAGGTGATGAAGTTTGGCGTGTTCGGGGTGTAGACGGCGGTCACGTTGTGCGCGGTGGCACTGGCGCCGAGGCCGCTGGTGATGAAAGTCGCCACACCCCCCGACAGCGTGATGGGAGCGGAGGTGCCGCCGCCGGGACCGTCGATGGTGAAGGTGACCGTGCCGGTCGGCGTGCCCGTCCCGGGCGGGTTCGGCGTGACGGTGGCGGTGAAGGTGACCGACTGTCCGTACACCGACGGGTCGGGCGAGGAGCTCACCGTCGTCGTCGTGGCCACCGGTCCCGAGTTCACCGTCTGGGTGCCGGAACCGGCGGACGGCAGGAAGTCCGTGCTGCCGTTGTAGAGCGCTGTGATGGTGTGCGAGCCGGCGCCCAGGGTGCTGATGGGGAGCGTGGCCACGCCGCTCACCAGGGGCTGGGTGAACGTTCCTCCCCCTGCGCCGGTGATGGAGAACGTGACCGTGCCGGTCGGGGTGCCCGTCGCGGGTGACACCGGCGCGACCGTGGCGGTGATGTTCACCGTCTGCCCCACTGACGACGGGTTCGGCGAGGAGTTCACCGTCGTGGTCGTCTGGCCCTGGATGACGACCACAGTGTTGAAGCCGGTGGAGGCCGTGAAGTCCGTGTTGCCGTTGTACGACGCGGTGGCCGTGTGAGCACCAACGCCCAGGCCGGTGAAGGTCGCCGAGGCAGTGGTGCCCGTCAGGCTCACGGTCTGCGAGGCGGGCGTGCCCCCGGCGAGAGTGAAGGTCACCGTGGCGGGGGTGAGACTCCCCACTCCGAGCGGGATCACGGTGGCGGTGACGGTGACCGACTGGCCGACGACCGCCGGATTCGGCGATACGGTCACCAGGGTAATCGTGGGACTAGGCATGATGAGCCCTCCGTGCTGCTGTGTGCTGTGGATGGATGACGGTGGGCCGTATCGCGCCGCGTGCAGCCTTGAGCCGGGCGGAGCGGGCGCTTCATGTGTCAGGGGGGCTCATCACGGCGACTGACGCTGCGTCACATACGCGTCGCCGTCCCCCGGCAGATGGGAAAACCCACCGGTCAGTACGACTAGTAGGCGCGCCGTCAACACGGTTACGCCATAGAGATGACCGCGAATTACCCTGAATGGCGCAGCGCTCTACGGCTCGCGGGGCGCGGGCGGCGCATGCCGTGCGGCGCGGGTTAGACATATGAGCTCTGCCTCCCGCCTCGCAAGACCCCCGCCTCAAGATCCGTTCCCGAAGATCCATTGCCGGAGATCCCTCCCGCAGATCCATTTCCGCAGATCACCAGCGTTCGGCCGGACCCCACTCGTTCCGTGGCGGCTATGCCATCCTGTTTGTGTGAGCGCCATCACGTGTGTGGGTGGCACACAGGCGGGCCAGGAGGTGGAATGGCGACATGGCCGGCCAAGGCGGCTCCGGAGTGGACATCACGCGGCCGAGGAGGGACCAGGATGTCGGGGCGTCCAGTGTCGGCCTCCGGCCGCCGGCGATGGAGCGCGCCGTGACGGAGCAGGCCATGGTGTTCGCCACGGCGGCGCTGACGGCTGTCTACGTACTGTCCGCGGACGGCGACGAGCTGCGGCTGACCGAGACGGCCGGCGGTCCGCGCGCCCTGTACGGGCTGCCGACCAGCTATCCGCTGTCCGGGCGCTCACCCGTCGCCGACGCCTTCCGCACCGGGCGGCCCCAGTGGTCGACCTCCGAGAAGCTCGCCGCCTACGGGGAGAACGCCCCGCAGGCCCTCCCGGCCGATATGTCGCTGGGCGCGCTGCCGCTGGGGGCGGACGGCAGGCGGCTGGGCTGCCTGGTCGTGGTCTACCCCGGGGACGGCTTCGACGCCGAGCAGCGCAATTTCCTGGAGCTGTACGCCGACCAGATCGCCGCCCAGCTCAAGGCGGGCACACCGGCCCAGGACGCCGGTGGCGGGGTGCCGGACCGGGGCGGGCCGCTGTCGGTACTGCGCTCGGCGCTCGACCACCTTCACGTCGGCTCGTTCACCCTGGTGCTGAACACCGGGCGGATCGACGCGGACACACAGCTGCTGGAGCTGGTGGACATCTCCCCGGAGGCGTTCGACGGACGGGTGGAGACGCTGCTGGCGCATACCGTGCCGGACGACCTGCCCGCGCTGATGGCCATCGTCGAGCCTGGTCAGCTGAGTCTCGGCAGCCGTGACCTGGAGTTCCGGATCCGCCGGCCCACCGGCGAGCTGCGCTGGCTGCGGCTGTGCTGCCGGATCCAGGGCGATGCCGTGGGCACCCCCGAGCGGCTCCTGGGCCTGGTGGCGGACGCCTCGTATCTGCGGCCCACCGCCGACGAGGTCTCCCGGGTGCAGCGGCTGTCCGCGGCGCTGGCCAACGCGATGACCGTCCGGGACGTCAGCCTGGTGGTGACAGCCGCGCTGCGCGAGCCGCTGGGGGCCGACCGGGTGGCGCTCGCCGAGCTGGAGGGCGACCGGCTGGTGGTGACCGCCCTCGACCCGCCGCAGCCGGGGGCCTGGCCTGGGATGTGGCGGTCCGAGTGGCGGTCGGAGTGGCCCGATGTGCCGACCCGCGTACTGCCCACGGTGGAGACCGCGCTGCGCGAGGACCGGATCACCCTGCTGCCGCCCGGCGGCCGCCTGGAGCCCGGTCTCGCCGACATGGGCGCCGGCGGCCTCGCCGTTCTGCCGCTCCCGGCGCAGGGCCGGGTGGTCGGGGTCTGTCTGGTCGGCTGGGAGGAGCCGCATGCGTTCTGCCCGGAGGAGCGGTCGCTGCTGACCGCGACGGCGGGCCTGGTGGGTCAGGCCCTGATGCGCGCCCACGCGTACGACGCCGAGCACGAGCTCGCCACCATGCTGCAGCGCAGCCTGCTGCCCCGCAGGCTGCCCGAGCTCCCCGGCGGGGTGGCCGTGGCGCGCTATCTGCCCGCGATGAGCGGGCTCGAGGTGGGCGGCGACTGGTACGACGTCATCCCGCTGCCCAACGGCCATGTGGCGCTGGTGATCGGCGACGTCCAGGGGCACAGCGCCGGGGCCGCGACCATCATGGGCCAGATACGGACGGCCATCAGGGCGTACGCGGTGGAGGGCCATCCGCCCGACGTGGTGGTCTGCCACGCCAACCGGCTGCTCGTCGGCATGGAGACGGAGCTGTTCGCCACCTGCGCCTATGTCGAGCTGGACATGGAGGAGGGCGACGCCTGGTTCGTACGGGCCGGTCATCTGCCGCCGCTGCTGCGCCACCCGGACGGCTCCACCGAGGAGGTGGAGGCCGAGGGCGGGCCGCCGCTGGGGGTGCTCGCCGACGCGGAGTACGCCATGACCGCGGTCGGTCTTGCCCCCGGTACGGTGCTGACGCTGCTGACGGACGGGCTGGTCGAGTCCGCGAGCCTGCCCCTGGACGACGGTCTGCTGCGGGTGCGCGGGGCGCTCTCCGACGCGGATCCGTCCGACGCCGGACGGCTGGCCGACTCGCTGCTGGGCGATCTGAGCCGGCGCGACGACGACGTGGCCCTGCTGTTGCTGCGCTACGACGGGATGAAGGTCCGGCCGACCCGGGCCGGCTGGGCGGTGTGGCGGCTGCCCGACGCCGTGATGCACGCGCGCCGCTTCACCGGGCGCACGCTGCGCTCCTGGGGCGTGTCCAAAGAGGCCGACATGGTGCTGCTCGTGGTCTCCGAGCTGGTCACCAACGCCCTGGTGCATACGCAGGGCCCGGTGCGGCTCGACCTCACGCTGGCCGGGGACCGGCTGCGGGTCGCGGTGAGCGATTCGTCGCCGCGGGCGCCCGCCAAGCCGGTTCTCGTGGACTGGGAGTCGACGGGCGGCCGGGGCCTGCTCCTGGTCGAGGCGATGTCGACGACCTGGGGTTCGGTGCCGGTCAGCGGCGGCAAGCAGGTGTGGAGCGAGGTCGTCATGGCGCAGGACGGCGGGGTTGTGGACGGCGCCAGCTAGCCCGTGTGCGTGTGAGGAGGTGCTTCCCATCGTGAGAGGTCGTCCCCGCGATGCCGTCGTCCTCGTGGCCGCGGTGTCCCTGGCCCTCGCGCTGGGGGCCTGCGGCAAGGCCGCCGAGTCCGGCACCGCCGTACGGCCCGTCTCGCCCCCGACCGCGGGCCGGCCGACGATCGGCCTGCTCGTGCCGGACAGCACCACTCCGCGCTGGGACCGTTTCGACCGGCCCCTGATCGAGCGGCGGATCCACCAGCTGTGCCACGACTGCGAGGTGCGGTCCGTCAGCGGCCAGGGCGATGTGGCCATGCAGCAGCAGCAGGTGGACTCGATGATCATCAGGGGCGTGGACGCCCTGGTCCTGGTCCCGGTGGACGCCAAGGCGATGCGCCCCGCGGTCGTGAAGGCGCATCACGCGCGTATCCCGGTCCTGTCGTACGACCGACTCGTTCAGGGCCCCATCTCGGCCTATGTCTCCTTCGACGGCAAGGAGGTCGGCAGGCTCCAGGCGCGGGCGCTGCTGAGGGCCATGGGCCACCGCCCCGCGCACGACCGCGGGATCGTCATGATCAACGGCGACCAGGCCGACCCCAACGGGGTCGCGTTCAAGAAGGGGGCGCTGTCCGTCCTCGCCGGCAAGGTCAGGATCGACAAGTCGTACGACGCGGCCGGATGGCGGCCGGAGAACGCCTACACCGATATGTCCGGCGCCATCGCCGCGCTCGGGCCCCACCGCATCAACGGCGTCTACTCCGCCAACGACGGCCTCGCCTCCGGCGTCATCGCCGCCCTCAGGGCAAACAGCATCCGGCCGATCCCCCCGGTCACCGGCCAGGACGCCGAGCTCGCGGCCATCCAGCGGATCGTCGACGGCGAGCAGTACATGACCGTCTACAAGCCGTTCAAGCCCGAGGCGTACGCGGCCGCCGAGATCGCCGTCGCCCTGGCCCACGGCAGGGGCCCCGGGCCCCTCGCCAGGGACCGGGTGCGCGGCGACGTACCTGCCGTGCTGCTCCGCCCGATCCCGCTGACCGTGCACTCCATCAAGAAGACGGTGGTCAAGGATGGTATGTACACGATTAGCCAGATATGTACCCCGCAGTACCGGTCCGCCTGTGAGAGGGCCGGGCTCATGCCGTAGGGGAGATGGTGACCGTGCCGGGTCCGCTTCTGCTGGCGTTGCGCGGCGTCTCCAAGCGTTTCGGCGCCGTCCAAGCGCTCGCCGACGTCGATCTGGAGATCCACACCGGTGAGGTCGTCGCCCTGCTGGGCGACAACGGCGCCGGTAAGTCCACCCTCGTCAAGGTGATCGCCGGGGTCGGCCCGGCCGACCAGGGGTTCGTCGAGTGGCAGGGCCATACGGTCCAGGTCAGGCGCCCCCACGACGCACAGAGCCTGGGCATCGCGACCGTCTACCAGGACCTGGCGCTGTGCGAGAACCTCGATGTCGTCGGCAATATCTTCCTCGGCCGCGAGGTGCGCAGGCTCGGCATCCTCGACGAGGTGGAGATGGAGCGCCGCACCCGTGGCCTGCTGGAAAGCCTGTCCATCCGCATCCCCGATGTGCGTGTCCCGGTGGCCACGCTCTCCGGCGGCCAGCGGCAGACCGTCGCGATCTCCCGCTCGCTGCTCGGCGAGCCGAGGCTGCTGCTGCTCGACGAGCCCACGGCATCCCTGGGCGTCGAGCAGACCTCGCACGTCCTCGATCTGGTGGACCGGCTCCGCGACCACGGGCTCGGAGTGCTGCTGATCAGCCACAACATGGGCGATGTGAAGGCCGTGGCGGACCAGGCTGCGGTGTTGCGCCTGGGCCGCAACAACGGCTTCTTCGATGTGATGACCACGTCCCAGGAACAGATCATCTCCTCCATCACCGGCGCCACCTCCCATGCCCGCCGTCCGCCCCGCCCCGGGGAGGCCGGGCTGTGACCGGCCGCGCTCTGGTGCCCGGCCGGCGGCGCGTCAAAGGCGTCCTGGGCGACATACGGCGGCGGCTGAGCGAAGGAGAGCTGGGCGCGCTGCCGGTCGGTCTCGGCCTGATCGTGCTGTGGGCCGTCTTCGAGATCCTGAACGACAACTTCCTCTCCCCGCGCAATCTGTCCAACCTGAGCGTGGACATCGTGGGCACCGGCCTGATCGCCGTCGGCATCGTCTTCGTGCTGCTGATCGGGGAGATCGATCTGTCGGTCGGCTCGGTCGCCGGGCTGGCGGCGGCCGTCTTCGCGGTGCTGGCCGTCAACGAGGGTCTGCCGGAATGGCTCGCCCTGATCTTCGCGGTGCTCCTGGGCTCGCTGATCGGGGCCCTGCACGGGTTCTTCTTCGCCAGATTCGGCGTACCGGCGGTCGTCGTCACCCTCGCCGGGCTGCTGGCCTGGAACGGCCTCACCCTCTACCTGCTCGGCCAGAGCGGCACCATCAACCTCGACAGCCAGGGCCTGGTCGCCAAGTTGACCAGCTACTACTTCAACGACATCGCCGCCGCCTACAGCCTCGCCGCCCTCGGCCCGGCCGCCTTCTTCCTCGCCGCGTACCGCGACCGGCGGCGCCGCAAGGCCGCGGAGATGCCGTACCGGCCGCTGCACGAGATCGTGGTGCGCACCGCGGCGATCGCGGTGGTCGCGTTCGCGGCGGCCTATGTGCTCAACCAGTTCCAGGGCCTGCCGCTCGCCCTGCTGATCTTCGTGGTCCTGGTCGCAGCCCTGGATGTGCTGCTGCGCCGCACGCCCTACGGCCGCACGGTGTACGCGCTGGGCGGCGGCGTCGAGGCAGCCCGCCGGGCCGGGGTGCGGGTGACATGGGTGCGGATCTCGGTCCTCATGGTGTCCGGCACGATGGCCGCGCTCGGCGGGCTGTTCCTGGCCTCGCGGATCACCTCGGTGAGCCAGCCCTCCGGCACCGGCATCCTGCTGCTGAACGCGCTCGCGGCGGCCGTGATCGGCGGTACGAGCCTGTTCGGCGGGCACGGCCGGACCTGGTGCGCGCTGCTGGGCATCCTGGTCATCCAGTCGCTCTCCTCCGGCATGGCCCTGCTGAGCGTCGAGTCGGCCCTCCAGTTCATGATCACCGGCGGGGTGCTGCTGGCCGCGGTCGTCCTCGACTCGCTCTCCCGGCGCTCCCAGAAATCGCGCGGCCGAGCTTGACGCCCGGCGGCCTGGCCTGACGCCCGATGGCCTGGCCTGACGCCCGCGGCCGGGCCGGGCCGTGCCCCGTTCGGGTGGATGCGCGCCGTATGCCGGGCGGCGCGGCGGGCCGTGCGGCAGCGTGTGGGACCGACGCACGGCGACAAGGGGGGATCGATGGCAGCCCAGCCCAGGTCGATGACAGCCCAGCCCGCCGAGGAACTGCGGTACCGGTCGGCCACGCTCGCGGCGTTCGAGCGGAACCCGATCACCAGCCGCTCCATGGCCCGCAGGCTGCCGCAGCTGGTGCGGCGGGCGCTGGTGCTGGCGTGGCAGGTGGACCGCAGGGCGGTGGTGGGGCTGATGCTGTGCCAGGTGCTGTCGGGGGTCTTCGAGGCGTTCGGGCTGCTGGCCACCACCGGCACCATCACGGCGCTGATCTCCTCCGGGCATATGGCCGAGCGGGTCCAGGAGGCACTGCCCTCGCTCGCGGTGCTGGCCGGGGCGGCCGGATTACGGGCCCTGCTGGGCATCGCCGTATCCAACATCTCCACCAGACTCGCCCCCCGGATCTCCCGGGAGGCCGAGATGCGGATGCTGGACTCGGCGATCAACGCCGAGCTCGCGGCGTACGACAACCCGGGGTTCAACGACAAGTGGGACGCGGCCGACCGGGGCGCCGTCGTGGCCCAGGATCTGATCATCGAGTCCCAGCAGCTGACGGCCTGCCTCGCCTCCCTGGTGGCGGCGGCGGGCGTGGTGACCGTACTGCACCCGGCGCTGCTGCCGCTGCTGCTGCTCGCCGCGCTGCCGCAGGGGGTGGCCGGGATGAAGGCGGCCCGGGTGCACTACGAGACCTCGCGGGCGATGAGCGCCGAGCGGCGCACGCTCGGGCTGCTGCGCTGGTACATGGTCGACAAGGACATCGCCGACCAGCTGCGCTCGGGCACCATGGCCACCTTCCTGCTCGACCGCTACCGCGCCATCGGCGCACGGGTCGACGCCGCGACCGACCGGGCGGCCCACCGCGGGGCGCGGTTCGCGGTGCTGGGCGCGCTGGCCGGAGGGATCGCCTCCGGGCTGGTGTGGGCGGCGCTGGCGCTGCTCCTGAGCTCGGGGCGGATGTCCGTCGCCTCGGCTGGCACCGCGGTCTTCGCGCTGCGCACGGTGGGCTCCTCACTGCGCGGCATGGTCGGATACGGCACCCGGCTGTTCCGTACCGGGCTGTATCTGGACGACTGGGCGGAGTTCATCGAGGAGGCGGGCGGCCACCGGATGCGGCGCGGCGGCCGGATCCCGTCCGCCCCGAAGGTGGTCAGGGCCGAGTCGGTCACCTACCGGTATCCGGAGTCGGACGCGCCGGCCCTGGACGAGGTGAGCGTCGAGGTCCGGCGCGGCGAAGTCCTCGCCCTCGTCGGCGAGAACGGCTCCGGCAAGACCACCCTGAGCAAGCTGCTCACGGGTCTCTACCTGCCCACCGACGGCGCGGTGACCTGGGACGACGCCAAGACCGGTGACCTCGATCCGAACGCGCTGTGGCGGCACACCGCGGTCGTCCCCCAGGACTACGCCCACTGGCCGCTGTCCGCCCGCGAGAACATCACCCTCGGCCAGCCGCACGGCGGCGACGAGGCGGTGCGGGAGGCCGCCGTGCACTCCGGGGCGCATGAGGTCCTGGACGGGCTGCGCAGCGGTCTGGACACCCTGCTGGCCCGGCAGTGGTGGGGCGGGGTGGAGCTGTCCGGCGGCCAGTGGCAGCGGATCGCCCTGGCGCGCGCCTTCCACCGGCCCGCCGGGCTGCTGGTGATGGACGAGCCCACCAGCGCCCTCGACGCCCGCGCCGAGCACCGTATCTTCGCGGGGCTGCGGCGGCTGGCGCGGGACCGCGCGGTCGTCCTGGTCACCCACCGCCTGGCGAACGTCGCCGTGGCCGACCGCATCGTGGTCCTGGACCGCGGCCGGGTGATCCAGCAGGGCACCTTCGCGGAACTGGTCGACTCCCCCGGGCTGTTCCGGGAGCTGTGGGCCCTTCAGAACGACCGGGGCACCACCCCGGACGCCCCAGCGGTCCCGAACTGACTCAGCCGTCCCGGGCTGACTCAGCGGTCCCGAACTGACTCAGCGGGCCGACTCCGCCGCCCGGGCCCGCGAGGCCGCTATCTCCGCGTATGCCTGGTCGCGGCCCTCCCAGTGGGAGCCCTCGACGGACTTGCCGGGTTCCAAGTCCTTGTAGACCTCGAAGAAGTGGGTGATCTCCATCCGGTCGAACTCCGAGACATCGCCGATGTCCTGCACATCGGCGTAGCGCGGATCGTGGGCGGGGACGCACAGGATCTTCTCGTCCGGGCCCTTCTCGTCGCTCATGCAGAACATCCCGATGGCCCGGCACTCGATGACACACCCGGGGAACGTGGGCTCACCGACCGTGACCAGGGCGTCCAGCGGATCGCCGTCGCGCCCCAGGGTGTGGTCGATATAGCCGTAGTCGGCCGGGTACTTGGTGGCGGTGAACAGCATCCGGTCCAGCCGGATCCGCCCCGCCTCGAAGTCCATCTCGTACTTGTTGCGCGATCCCTCGGGGATCTCCACGACGACGTCGAATTCCATCGCGACCTCCTCCCCCGGACACCCGCACGCCCGGCGCGCGCTTCCAGTGTGCGCCGTGAGCGCCGTACGGGCAGCCCGTACGTCATATGTTCCGGCCGAGCCTCCGGTTGGCCAGGACGGACACCTTGCGCCGGACGGCCGTCACCTCGTCGCTGCTGATCTCCGCCACCAGCAGCCCCGGGGTCGCCCCCAGCCGCTGCCGTACGGTCCCGTCGGGGCCGACCACGGCGCTGTGGCCGATGCCGGTGGGGGCCATTGGATCGGCCGCCTCGGACTCCAGGGTGCCGGTGGCCGCGGGATCGGCCTGGCCCACGGCGGCCAGCCAGACGGTGGCGTCCAGCGCCCGCGCCCGGATCAGCAGCTCCCACTGTTCGCGCTTACCGGGCCCCGCGCCCCAGGAGGCGGGCAGCAGGGAGAGATGTGCGCCGGCGTCGGCGTGGGCCCGGAACAGCTCGGGGAAGCGCACGTCGTAGCAGGTGGCCAGGCCGATCCGGAGGCCCTGGAGGTCGAAGGTCACCACCTTGGAACCGGGCGCTACGGAGTCGGACTCCGCGTAACCGAAGGCGTCATACAGATGGATCTTGTCGTACGAGGTCTCCACCCCGGGACCGGTGACCAGCAGAGTGTTGGCCACCCGGCCGTCGCGCGCCGGGGTGAACATCCCCGCCACGACCACCAGACCCGTGTCCTTGGCGATCTGCCGCACCTCGGTGGCCCACGGCCCGTCCAGCGGCTCGGCGAGCGGCCCCAGCGGGGTGCCGAAGCACGCCATGGCGGCCTCGGGGAAGACGATCAAGCGGGCGTCGGCCGCCGCGGCACGGTGTGCCTGCTCCCGAAGGACGGCAAGGTTCCGCTCCGGGCGCGGGCCGCTGACGATCTGGCTCAGTGCAATGCGCATGACGCGATCTGCCTCATTCCCTGTTCCCTGGACGTGGCCTCGAGTGGTCCCTACGGGTGTGTACGTGACGCCCCGGGGGTGCGCTCATTGTGCGGCCCGCACATCTCGGCCGTATCTCGAGGGCGCCACCCCATCGGTCCAAGGCAGGAACTGGCCGTTCGTCAGCGGAGAGACCTCGGATGACAGCCGGCGGCCGCATCACCCAGGGGGTGATGCGGCCGCCGGCCCTCGTCAATTCACCTGCCGTTTCACCTGTCAATGCACCTGTCGGTTCACACTTCGCGCGCCTCGCGGCCGGTGCGCATCAACACCCCCGCCGCGACCAGTCCGAGCACGCACGTGACGGCGCCGACAACGACGTTGTTCCAGATCATTCCGGCGTCGGGGAACCGTGTGACCACCCAGGGAGAGATGATCATCCATACACCGATCGCGGACATCGCCCAGCACAGGCTGTACATCCGGCGCGGCGCCGTGGTCAGGCCGACGCCCAGCAGGGCCACGCTGATGCCCAGGATGAGGTTGTTGACCGTGAGGTCGGGGCGGGTGCCCGAGAAGTGGACCACCCAGGGAGAGATGGCGAAGTAGAGACCGGCCAGGAGAACCGGCCCATCGACGAAGACAACATCCCTCGCGCCGAGCATGCGTGCGTAGCGCTCGCGCATCTCGGTGACATCGGGGTGGCGCGTGATATCGCTCCTGTGGCGTGAGACGTCGGCCATACGACTCGCCTCCTTCGATCCATGCAAGTCTGACCGCGCAGTGCGGCGCTGTGCCGCACCACCATTGTGCGCCTCGCCTTGGTTTATAGGTAGATGTCTGTTTGAGATGCGAGGGAGTGGTTATGCCCGCGAAGCAGCCGGTTCAGGCTCAGGCTCAGGCTCAGGCTCAGGCTCAGCTGGAGTCGGACCGGTGGTCGTACGGCATCTTTGGACAGCACGGGCAGATAAACACGTACACACCACCCATATCGCCGATCATCAGCGGGGCCCGCTGCACGGCTTTCCGCTGCTCGTACGGGAGGTCCCGGACCTCTCCCACGGGCGGCCGGTCCTCGACGGGCAGCCAGGTCTTCGCGGACCCGCCGTCGAACTCCGCGCTGTCGACGGTGAGCAGATGGTCCATCCGGCGCCCGCAGTCCGGACAGCCGGGCCAGTCGGGCTCCTGGGTCCAGTTGGGATAGCCGCCCGCCCGGCTCCGGCAGACAGGTGTGCGGGGCGTTCGCCGGGCGGGGCGGGTCCGCCAGTACGTCGTCCACCTCGCCGGAGGCGCACCAGCTCAGTTCGGGCCAGGGTGCGTAGTAGCGCTCATGGTCGTACGGGCACCACAGCAGCTGGAGCACGGGCACGAGCGGGGCGGGGTCCTCGGACGGGTTGCTCAGGCGGGTGACCGGGTGGTCGTCCGCGCAGTGCGGCCGCGCTACCTGCTCAGCGCCTGCTCAGGACCTGACCAGAGCCTGCTCAGGGCCTGATCAGAGCCTGCTCAGGGCCTGATCAGGCCGGGAAGACCTGCTCGTCCTTGGCATACCAGGCGCGGTCGAGGTCGGTCACATTCACGGTGGTCTGCACGGTCAGCCCCGGGACCGGCGCCAGATGGGCGCGCGCGACCTCCAGCACGGCGGCGGACAGCTCCCGCTTGGTCTCGGCATCCCGGCCGGACAGGATCGCCACCTCTATGTGGATCATGGCGTGGTGCGGGGCGCCGTCCGCCAGAACGGCGTCCTCCACCCGGCGGAACCGGGTCTTGCAGCCCGCGACCTGCGTATCGATGGTCTTGGCGACGACGGGGTGCAGGGCGAGGCCGAAGGCACGCCGGTCGAGGGCATCGGTCAGGGTGTCGGAGTACTCGACGACGATGTGCGGCATGGGGAACGAGCTCCTTACGGGGTCGTGGCGGGTCCGCGCTCGCGCGGACCCGTTACGTGGGCATCGTCGCACTACGCCACCGTGACGAGCGCCGGGGGCCGGTCGTCTGCTTCAATATGCCTATGGTCAGCCTCCATAACGCCGCGACGGGTCCCCTCGACCTCGAGCCGTTCTGGCCGTCCCGGCAGGCGCACCACTTCGACCGCGAGTGTTGCCGCGCATCGCATGCGCGGGCCCGCTCGCTCGGCCGCTGACGTCGTTCTTCGACCGCTCAGCCGCCCCGCTCCCGGGTGATCCCCGGCGGCCCAGCCCGCGCGCACGACGTCCACAGACGCCCCTTGAGCGCGAAAGAGCCGAATCCCATGACGAACGTCCGTAGTCTGTCCGCTCCTTCCACCTCCGCCTCCCCGGCCGCCACTCCCGGCCGTCACCCGCACCCCCACTCCCATCCGCACCGACAGCGGCTGCGCGCCGTCGCGCCCGACGAGGTGCCGCCGGTCGCCGAACTGCTGCATCCCGGCGCCACCTGGCTGCCCGCTCCCGCCCATACGCTGCCCTCGCTCCCCGGGCAGCCACCGATGGTCGGCTATCTCGTGCTCGTCCCGGCCGCCGACACCACGGCGGCGGGCCAAACCGGGCCAGGCGGGCAGACCGGGCCGGATGGCCAGACCGGGGACCGCGGCGCGGTCACGGGCGACGAGCTCGTACGGATCGACCCCGACCAGCGCACCGCTCATGTCGCCGGGCGGCCGCTCGATCTGACGTATCTGGAGTTCGAGCTGCTGGCCCATCTCGTGGCGCATCCGCACCGGGTGCACACCCGCGACCAGTTGGTGACCACGGTGTGGGGGTACGGCCATGTCGGCGACGGACGGACCGTGGACGTCCATGTCGCCCGGCTGCGGCGGAAGATGGGCCCCGAGTACCGGGGCACGATCGTGACGGTCCGCCGGGTCGGCTACAAGTACGTACCGACCGCCTGAGGCCCGACCGCCTCAGGCCCCCGACGCCACAGCCCGAAGCCCGCCGCGCCGGGTCAGGCGACTTACGGCCTGATCCGGCGCGGCGGGCTGGTGTTCGCGGGCTGGTGTTCGCGGGGAGGTCAGCGGCCGATGGACACCGGCGGCTGGTGGCTCTGGGCCGCGGGCGGCAGCGGCTCCTCGCCGTGCCCGCCGTGGTCGAGGCGCGGCAGCCAGGACAGCGCCCGCGGCAGGTACCAGTTGCGCTCCCCGAGCAGCGCCATCACCGAGGGCAGCAGCACCATCCGGACCAGCGTGGCGTCCACCAGCACCGCGACCGCGAGGCCGACACCCATCTGCTGCATGTCCTGCATCTGCAGCAGGGCGAAGACCGCGAACACCGCGACCATGATGGCGGCCGCACCGGTGATCGAGCCCGCCGTGGACCGGATGCCGTCGCGGATCGCCTCCCGGGTGGACAGGCCCCGCTCGTGTGCCTCACGGATCCGGGAGACCACGAAGACGTGGTAGTCCATCGAAAGGCCGAAGAGGATCACCAGGACGAACAGCGGCATCCAGCCCTCGATCGCCCCGGCCGGCTCCATCCCCATCGTCTCCGCGCCCCAGCCGTGCTGGAAGACGGCGGTCATCGTGCCGTACGCGGCCCCGACCGACAGCAGGTTGAGCAGGATCGACACGATGGCGATCGGCAGCGACCGGAAGCAGACCAGCATCAGCAGGAAGGTCACGGCCGCGATGAAGAGGAACACCGGAAGGAAGTCGTCGGAGAGCTGGTCGTTGAAGTCGACGTTCGCGGCCGTCTCGCCACCCACGTACGCCTTCTCCGAGACCGGGCCGAGGACCTGCGGGACGATGTCGTCCTTCAGGGTGCTCAGGGCGTGCTTGGAGGCGTTGTCGGAGCCGTTTCCGGCCAGCGGCACCTCGATACGCGCCACGCCCTCGTCCTTGTGCAGCTCGACCTTGACGGTCTTGCCGAACTCGCCCGCCGCGGCGAGCTTCTTCTTGAGGTCGGCCACCGCGCCCTGGAAGCGGGGCGAGGAGACGTCGTCGGCCCGTGCGATCACCTCGGCCGGGGCGGGGCCGCCGGGGAAGGACTCGGTGATCGCCTTGAAGGCCACCGTCAGGCTGGAGTCCTTGCCGAACTGCTTCTCCATGCCGAGCTGTTCGGTCTTCATCCCCAGCGCGGGGGCGCACAGGGCCAGCAGCAGCGCCCCGGCGATGACCGCGAACAGGCCCGGCTTGGCCAGCACCGGCTTCATCAGCCGGCCCGAGATGCCGCCGCTGCCGTGCACGCCCTTCTGGCGGCGGCGGTTGAGGAGCGGCACCCGTCCGGCGTCGATCCGGTCGCCGAGCCAGGACAGCATCGCGGGCAGCACCGTCACCGAGCCGAGCATCGCGGTGAAGACGACCAGGATCGTCGCGACCGCGAAGCCCTTGAAGAGCAGCAGACCCGACAGGAACATGCCGGACATGGCCAGCATGACCGTGATGCCGGAGACCAGTACGGCCCGTCCGCTGGTCGCGGCGGCGATGCGCAGCGCGGTCTCGGGGTCCCGGCCCGCGGCCCGCTCGTCGCGCTCACGGCGCAGGTAGAACAGGCAGTAGTCGACGCCGACGGCCAGCCCCACCAGGAACATCACGGACTGGGTGCTGGAGAACATCGGCAGCTTGTGGCTGGCGAACGCGAGCAGACCGAAGGTGCCGATGCACGCGGTCACGCCGAGGAAGACCGGCAGCAGCGCGGCGACCAGGGCGCCGAAGACCACCAGCAGGATGCCCAGCGCCAGGGGTACGGCCGTGAGCTCCGCCGTCTTCATGTCGCCGGAGAGGATGCCGTCCAGGCTGTGCGCGAAGCTGGCGTCGCCGACCTCGTACGCCTGAACGCCCTCATGGGCCGCCTCGGTCTGCTTCACCGCGTCGAGCACCGGCTCGATCCGCTCCCCCGCGGTGTCCGCGTCGCCCTTCATCTCAAAGCTGATCAGCCCTTCCCGGCCGCTCTCGGAGCGCACCGGCGGCTGGACCCGCACCGCCTCGCCGGTCTTCTCCAGCCGCGCCGTGAGGTCGCCCGCCGCATCCCGCCAGCCGTCCGGCTCGGCGCTGCGCAGCATCACCATCTCGCCGGCGGGGTCCTTGAGCCCGGCGTCCTCCAGGATCTTCTCGGCGCGCGCCGAGTCGCCGGTCCCGCCTTCGGAGTTGGTCATCTCATTGATGCCGGACATGCCGCCGATGACTGCGACGACCACGACGAACAGCAGCCAGCCGATGATGGCGGTCTTGCGGTGTCGGGTGCTCCACCCGCCGAGCCGTACGGCGAGGCCCCGCCTCGTTGCGCTCATCGCGTCTCCCCCCGGGAGGTGTGAGTCCTGACCGGAACTGGCAGGACTGAACGGACTGAAAGGACTGTTGAGGTCACGTCATCGACGCTAGAAAACGGCGGGCTCCCGCCCCAGCCGCGCAAGTCCCCAATCCGCTGAAGCAAAAGGAGAGTCCCGGGGGTGGGGCTAGGTATACCCCGGGACGGGGGCAGGGCAGAGTGACCGGGGCGGCCGGGTCCGCCAGACTTGAACCGTCCGGCGATGGGGAGCGTCCCGCGCCGGGCGCGGGCCCCGGCGCGGGTCCCGCGGGAGCGGCGTCAGGGAGATGTCCGATGAGGGTACGCAAGGCGCTGGTGGCCGCCGCCCGTGGGCTGGTGCTCGCGATCGCCTCGCTGGCCGGGTCGATCACGCTGTTCGTCCTGGTGGTGCTGTCCCTGGCCTTCATCCCGCTGGGCGTGGGGGTGCTCACCACCCCGCCCCTGCTCGCTCTCGTCCGCGCCCATGCCAATCAGCGGCGGCTGCTGGCCGCCCGCTGGTCCGGCGTCGAGATCCCGCTGCCGTACCGCGCCCTGCCTCCCGATCGGCGCGGCGGGCTCGTGGGCGTGGTGGAGCAGTGCTCCCTGCTGCTGAGGGACCCGGCGACCTGGCGGGACCTGTTGTGGCTGATCGTCGACATGACCGCCGGGGCCGTCGTGGCGCTGCTGGCATGCGCCCCGATGCCGTACGCGCTGGAGGGCTGGGTGCTGGCGCTGGGCACCTGGCACCCGATCGTGGGCGCGACGGGCACCTACTGGTACGGATTCGTCCCGGTCACCTCCCAGGCCACCGCGAACTACGCCGCTCTGCTGGGCTGTGGCCTCCTCGTCATGGGCATCTTCACCTCCCCCGTACTGCTGCGCGCGCACTTCCTGGTCGGCCGGGCCTTTCTCGCGCCCACGCCGCGGATGACGCTCGCCGAGCGGGTCCATCACCTCACCGAGACCCGGCACGACGCGGTCGACACCTCCGCCGCCGAGCTGCGCCGTATCGAGCGCGATCTGCACGACGGCGCACAGGCCCGGCTGGTCGCCATGGGCATGAGCCTGGGCACCGTCGAGGCGCTGATGGAGAAGGACCCGGCCAAGGCCAAGGAGCTGCTTGCGGCGGCCCGCGCCAGCTCCGCCGAGGCGCTGGCCGAGCTGCGCGACCTGGTCCGCGGCATCCATCCGCCAGTGCTGGCCGAGCGTGGCCTGGGCGATGCTGTGCGGGCCCTGGCGCTGCGGATGCCGCTGTCCGTTGAGGTGGAGGTGGACCTCCCGGGGCGGACCGACGAACCGGTCGAGACGGCGGCGTACTTCGCGATCAGCGAGCTGCTGACAAACGCGGCCAAGCACTCCGGCGCCGACCGGGTGTGGATCGACATCCACCACGACGATGGCGCCCTGCGTATCGCGGTGACCGACGACGGGCGGGGCGGGGCTTCCCAGGCGGATGGCTCGGGGCTGAGCGGGGTGCAGCGGCGGCTGGGCGCCTTCGACGGGGTGATGGCGATCAGCAGCCCGGTCGGCGGGCCGACGATGGCGACGATCGAGATACCCTGCCGGCTCTCCGCCCAGCGCCCCACCGTCTGAGGAGTCGCTATCTGAACCCGTTGCTGCCTGAGGGAGCCGGAAACCGGGGGGCGGAGCGTACGACACGGGTGTTAGCGTGCGGCAGTCGGCCGCGGGACTCCGGTGCGACTTCCGGAACCCGCCTGTTAAGCGATGATTCGCAGCTCGTGCCCCCATTCCCCGGCCGACACCCGCACACCTTGCCGCCAGGAGACCCGAGATGGAGAACCAGACCGACCTCGTGGCGGCCGAGGACCTGCTGCTGTTCGTGAACGCGGCGATCACCTCGACCGGACAGCGGGAGTTCCGCTCGGGCGAATGGCAGCAGCGCATGTCGCTGGACTTCCTGCATGCGTATGTGCTCGGCAACTACCGGGAGCTGTACGCGGCGACGCTCGCGCTGGACATCAACCACCACAACGCGGCACTGATCGTGCGCAGGCTGCTGGAGACCGCCTCCGAGGCATCGCCCGAGCAGCGCCGCACCGAGGGGCGGCTGATCGCCGGGCGGCTGGCCCTGCTTCCGCCGCAGCGGGTGTACCGGCTCTTCCGCGAGCTGCGCCGGGCCGGGGTCAACAACCGCCGTACCCGGGCCATCATGCGGGACTGGCTGGCGGCCCGCCCCGAACCGGCGCTCGACGCGGTCAAGTACCGCGCCGGGGTCAAGGCCGCCGCCCGCCACGCCCATCTGCCGCTCGACACCGAGATGGGCCTCTTCCTCTTCGCGCCGCACACCCGCAAGGCCGGCTTCTCCACCCCCTTGTTCGAGTCCTGGCGCCGCGCCCACTACACCCAGAGCGCGCTGTACGAGCTGCCGTACACCGTCGCCGAGGGGTTCGCGGTCAAGCACGGCATCGACCGGGGCGCCTTCCTGGAGCGGATCGCCCCACGGCTGACCCGGCTGGAGCGGCTGCGGCTCCAGGAGTCGGCCCGTAAGCACCGGGCGGACGCGGTGGTGGGCGACCTGGCCGCCATGCCCCTGACCCGGCTGGCGAGCTATGTCCTCTCCCTCCCCCTGGACGACCGGATCCGCCGCCGCGAGGAGCTGACCGCCGCGCTGCGGTCGGCCGCGCGGCGCACCGCGGGCCCGCGCGCGGGCAGTTGGGGCCGGGTGGCCGCGGTGCTGGACGACAGCTTCTCGGCCTTCGGCTCGGCGCAGAAGCGGCGCCGCCCGCTGGCGGTGGCGCTGGCCTGCCACTTTCTGCTGGAGGCGCTGGCAGGCCAGTTGATCCCGCTGTGGCTGTCCGGCCGCACGGACGCGCTGCTGATGTATCCGCTGGGCCCGACACCGCTGGGCGCCCGCGTGCTGGACGCGCTGGAGCACCGCCCGGACCGGCTCGTCATCGTCTCCGACGGCTGGGACAACGCGCCCCCCGGCCTGGCCGGCGAGGTGCTGCGAATATGGCGCACCCGCCTTGACCCCGAGGGCCGCACCAGTGTGGTCCACCTCAACCCGGTGTACGACGCGGCGGACTTCGACGTACGGCGGCTGGCGCGGGAGGTGCCGACCGTCGGGGTGCGGGACGCGGAGGACCTTCCGGCCCTGGTGGAGCTGGCCCAGTTCGCGGAGGGCCGCACTCGCGCGGCCGAGCTGTGGACGCATGTGGACGCCCGCGTACGGCGGTTTCTGGAGGTGGAGGGATGAGCCGGGACACGACGCTCGTGGCGCTCACGGGCCTGACCGCGCTGCCCTCCCAGGTGTGGGGCGCGATCCGTCTTGTACCGCTGGTGCGGGAGGAGCCGATCACGGATCTGCGGCTCGACGACCGGCTGTACGGCGATGACTTCGCGGCCGTGGCGGTCGACCGGCGCACCGCGTACTGCTCGTACATCCCGCACGGCTACGTGGCGAACTGGACCGACGACGGCACCCCCGCGTCCTCCTACGGCACCCAGCTGCGGCGGGACGCCGACGGACCGCGCCCCGCATGCGTTCCGCTGCGCTTCCACCGCCGGATGGCCCGCCGCGTCGACAAGAACCGGGTGCGTTTTCTGCCCCTCCACCTGGCCCTGGAGGGCTATCTGGCGCTGCACTTCGGCGGCCCCTCGGTGGTGTGGGAGGAGTGGTCGCGCCGGGCGGTCAGCCGCGGTCTGTCGCCGCGGGTCGAGCAGGCGTATGCCGGGGCCGAGGTGGAGGGGTTGCGCGACGCGCTGCGGGTCTTCGAGATCCACCCCGGCCAGTGCGGGGTCATGGTCTACGCGGCCGACGCCCTCGCCGCCGCGTTTGTCGTGCCGCACCCCGACGACTACCGCGCCCTGCACCCCTCGCTGGTCCTGGACCTCTTCGGGGAACTGATCCACCAGTACACCACGCTGCACGGCCCGGTCCCCGAGTTCCGGGCCCGGATCGACGACGGCGCGGTGGGCTCACTGGCCGAGCTGCGGGCGGAGGCCGCCCGGCATCAGCGCGAGTGGGCGGAGTTCCACGACCACACCATGGCGGGCGGGTTGCTCGACGAGTCGTACACCCGCCAGCGCGTCCGCACGATGGGCCCCTTCGCACTGTCCCGTTTTCTGCCGCCGTTCCACCGCAACACCGAGCAGCACATCGGCGAGACCATCACCCACGAGGACGGCCGGCTGGCCTATCTCAAGACCTTCCGCCTCTCCGAGGCCCAGACCCGGCGCGGCCATCTGCTCACCCTCCTCGCCGCCCACGACTGGCACTTCGGCGTGACCGCCGACGCCCTGGGGGTGAGCCGCGACCAGCTCGCCACTCGTGTCGAGCAGGCGGGGTTCGGCGCGCTGCTGCGCCAGGACATACGCGACCACTACCGAGCGGCGGCGCGCCGCGCGGCCACATGAGACCGGTGGCCGGCCACTAGAACCCCGGTCGGCCCAGGGCCTGGAGCGCCTCCCGCCGCGCGCTGTCGTGGCGTTCCTGCCCGGAGCCGACGAGGGTCCTGGTCAGGCCGCTGTCGGCGCCCTCACCGTGTTCCTTGCTCCAGCCCACGACGAGGGCGTCCACCTGCCGCTGACCGACGTCGAACGTCTTCATGTTGTCCAGCGCCGCCGCCTGGCCGGCCTGGGCGACCTGGTCCTTGCCCCACTCGTACATGCCCACGTAGAGGATGGATTGGACCACGTTGCCGAGGACCGGTACGGCGGCGGGCGTCGACGGAACGAAGTTGAACGCGACTGCGGGGACGGTGAAGGCGGCCGTACGGACGTCCGAGGCCCACTGCACCGCCTTGTCCCTCTTGTCGAAGGCGATATCGGAGCTGACCCCGTCGTAGAAGCCGAAGGCGGAGGAGGCCGCATTGATGGCAGCGGTGCGGTCGTTCGGGTGCTTGAAGTCGGTGCCGGCCAGCGTCTGGGCCGCGTACTGCCGCTCGGCGGTGTACATCCCGGCGTAGGCGGCGGGGTCCTCCGACACACCGCGCATGATGCGGGACAGCTCCTCGGGGGACACCGCCATGCGGACCGTGCCGTCGTCGTTCCACACTCCGTCGCCGTCCGCGTTGACCTTGTAGTTCTCGTTGGTGCGGGACAGGATCTCGTGGGTGTCGGCCGTGTAGTCCATGAGCATATGGCCCAGGTTCGACCGCAGGTTGGCGGGCATCTCGTCGCCGCGCCAGTCCTTGTTGAGGAGCTTGATGGTGTCGTGCATGACCCGCGCCTCGGCCTCGGTGTGCCCGCCCAGCGGATGCTCGGTGCCCGGCGCGTGGCCGGTGGCGGCCGCCTCCAGCGCCGCGCCCAGGCCCAGGCGGTTCGCCGGGTCGTCCCTGGTGGCGCTGCCGTAGCCGGTGGCGGTCTCCCACGCGGGCCAGTCGCGGTCCTGGAGCAGATACTTCAGGCGCTCGTTCCCGCCGTCCGCCCCGGGATCGAGATAGGACGTCGCGACGTCGGGCTGCTTGCCCATGATGCCGAGGACGGTGTCGAGCGGGTCGCCCGTGTAGTCGCCGTGGCCCGCGTTCAGCTGCTTCCACCGGCCGGTCCCGAAATCGTCCTTCTGCTCCACGGCGATGATGTCATCGGCGACATCGGTCAGGAATTGCTTCCCGTAATTCTTGCCGTGCGTCATCAGATCGGCGAACGACTGATAGCCGGTGAGCGGGTTCAGCTCCTCGCCGAAGTTCTCGTCGCCGACCTTGCGCAGGCCCTCGCGCCACTTCATATAGAAGGGATCGGAAGGAGACTTGGTGGCCGTGGCGATCGATGTCGCCACGCCTTCCTGGAGGGCGGTGAAGTCCTTCTTGCCATCACCCTTGCCGAGGCTGTGGAACTTGTTGTTCAGCTCGATGACGCCCTTGGGTCCCATGCCCGCCAGGAAGGTCTGGCTGAACGGCTTGTCGTGCTCGTTGTCCCGGAACAGCCGCTGGAATTCGGCCATCTCCTCGCCGCTGAGCTTGTCGCCGGAGTTGAGCTTGGTCGCGAACTCCTGGGCCTCCTTGGCCTCGACCTTCTCGATGTCACCTTCCGCCTCGCCGTTGAACCCGTTGACCGCTCCGTCGAGGGGGTTGGGATCCCGCACCGCCGCCTTCAGCGCGAGCTTCACGCCCTGGTCGGCGTCGTCGACCGCCTTGACGGCCGCCGCGATGTGTTCGGTCCACGACTGCTCGGTCCGGTGCAGGTCCGGGTCGTGCCGCGCGGCGTTGGCCGCCGCCTCGCTCGCCTTCGAGAAGTCGTAACTCGCGATTCCGGCGTCCGAGACCTTCATTCCGGCCCTCACCGCGTCCGCCACCGCGGACTTCACCTTCCCGCGCAATTCCACGAACTGGTGGTGGGCGTCGGTCAGCAGCGCGGCAATGGCCTTCGCCTCCTTCTGGGCGGCGGTGAATTGCTCGTCCGTGACATCCATCGTGTCCGTGGCGACGAAATTCGCCTGGCCGTGCCAGCTTCCGTCAGTGCCTACCGATTTGACATCCCTCCGGTAGACCTTCTGAGCGTCCGAGAACTGCTTCGCGGCCTCCTTCCATTGCCCCGCGGCGGTCTCCAGGTACGACAGTTCAGCTGTCATGACCTGGTGATACGTGAGCACGGTTTCCCCCATGGCTGAGCGGCAGCGGTACGTAGGTCGAACCGCGACAGTACCTCTGACCTGGAGGAACGGGCCGATTTCTCGACCCAGTTCATAATGTCGAAAGAAACCTGTCATAAGGAACGGGAAAACGGGTAGCAGCCGCCACGGCATCTTTGTGACCCGGCTCACCCATGACCTACCTCACGAAGATTTCGGGACCTCCACCCGTACCTCCTTGCGGAGATCAGCGGCAATCTTGGCGGACTCGTCAAGCGTCAGGCTCTTCGCCCCCTCGCGCGGCACCACGGTCACCACGGTGTCGTAGTCGGCCCATGTGCACAGCGCCAGCGTATTGGGCTCCCCCGGGCTCGGGTCCTCCTTCGCCCGGATCATCTGACACTTCATGACTCCGTTCTCGAACCCCTCGGGCGACTTGCGCTCCGGGGTACCCACCACATCGGCGTCACTGTCGCTGCCGCCCGCCTGGCTCTTCTTCTTCAGGGTGCTGAAGAACGCGTCGACCGACTTCTCCGGGTCCTTCACGTCTCCATAGGCGCCGAGCATCTCGAGCTTCTTCCCACCACTGGTGGCGGCCCACTCCGCGTTCACCCCCGTACCGGTCGCAAGGCCGAACGCCTGCGCGTCCTCGCCGGTCAGCGTCGTAGTGTCGGAGTCCTCGCTCTTGTACGCGCCAAGCACGGTCTGGGGTGCGGTGATCTTGTACTGCTTGCCGTCGTCGGTGAGCTTCCCGCCGCCGTCGTCGCCGCTTCCGCCGCCCATCAGCATGACACCACCGACGATCGCCCCGACGACGACCACGGCGCCGATCACCAGGCCCACCGTCTTGCCCTTGCCGCCGCCGCTCTGCGGGGGCTGCGGGGTCTGCGGGTAGCCGTACCCCGGCTGCTGTGGGTAGCCGTAGCCGGGCTGCGGTGGCTGCTGCTGCGGCGGGGCGTACGGGCCGTAGCCGGGCTGCGCGTACGGGCTCGGGGCCGGATTCGGGGCCCCCTGCGCGTACGGATTCGGTACCCCCTGCGGGGGCTGGCCGGGCGGCGGGCCCGGCGGCTGTCCCGGAGGCGGGCCGTACGATCCAGGTGGCGGCTGGTTGTAGCTCATGGGCTGCGGCCTTTCCCCCGAAGGTGATTTCTGAACAGGCGTCATGCAACGGGACGCGACAAGGAGTGTGCCGGGTTCCGCATACGGTCGCCACCTGACTTGACCTTCACATCGATGTCAGACTTTAGCGTTGCCCTCATGACGACACCCACGGCCACGCCTACGCCGACGGCCACTCAGACGCCCCTCTCCCTCTACGGCTTCCTGCGCCCGAAGCCGGAGCGCGCCGACGAGGTCAGACAGCTCCTGTCCGCCCTCGTGGAACCCACCCGCCAGGAAGAGGGCAACCTCCAGTACCACCTCCACGAGCACGAGGACGGCCGCCTCTTCCTCTACGAGGTCTGGCGCACCCAGGAAGACCTCGACCGCCACAACGCCCGCCCGCCGCTGCGCGACTTCCTGGCCAATCTGCTGGACTACCTGGAAGAACTCCCCGAGGGCTACTTCAACACCATGACCAGCGACTACCCGCAACCATAGGGGCGGCGGGCGCGTCCGCTTTGACGATGAACGAAAGAAAACACCCCGTCGGAGTGGTTCCCTGGGCCGTGGCGGCGGGCACGGTCGCCTGGGGCCTGGCGGGGAGCTGGCGCGCCGAGCATATGCGCAACTACCCCTGGAACGTCTGGACACCGATCGGCTACGGCGCGGCCAAAGGGGTCGTACTGGGGCTCCTGGCGGGCTGGTGCGCGGTCTGGTTGCTGCGGCTCGGAAAATCGACCACGCAGCCCGGTGGCGGCCGGGTCCGTACGGCAAGCCTCGCCTTCACCGGCGGTCTGCTGGCCGGCATCACCCCCGGCACGATCCGCGACTTCACGGGCCCGCCCCAGCCCCGCACCCTCTACTACTTCGACGAGCCGAGGCCCGCCGCCGAGTGGTACTGGCAGCCCCTGCTCTCCGAATGGCTGACCTACACCGTCCTCCCCGCCCTCGGCTGCGCCCTCGCCCTGACAGCCGCCGCCCTGCTCGCCGCCCGCACGTCCCGCCGTGACGCCCTCGGCTGGGCGGTACTGGCCACCGTCGGCGTGGGTCTCCTGCTGCTCCCCCACTACGCGACCGCCGGACTGCCCCAGGCTCAGGGCAATGGCGACCATGTCAACGAGTCCGCCACCGCGGCGATGACCGTCTGGGGGACGGGTCTGGCGGTACTGGTCGGCTCCGTGATACTGCGGAGGAAAATGAGGCGAGCGACCAGCACCGCGTGAAGTCGCCTGCCAGAACAAGGGAGCTGTCGATGACCATCCGCCGCGTCATGCCCATCGTCCACTCCGAGGACATGGAGCAGAACCGGGACTTCTACGGCAGGCTGGGCTTCGAGGAGGTCATGAACCTCGGCTGGATCATGACCCTCGCCTCCCCCACCACCCCGGCGGCCCAGGTCAGCATTATGACAAGCGACAAGACCGCACCGGTCTCGCCCGACATCAGCGTCGAGGTGGACGACGTCGACGCGGCGTACGAGGCGATGCGCGACGCCGGCGCGGAGATCGTCCACCCCCTCCAGGACGAGGAGTGGGGCGTCCGCCGCTTCTTCGTCCGCGACCCGGGCGGCCGGGTGGTCAACGTCCTGGGCCACCGCTAGCTTGCGCGGCAGGACAACAACATTGCGCTCAGGGTCAATTACACTCCGAAGCCCCGGATGGGACGATGATCGTCTGACCAGGGCTGCGGAATAGCCCATACCGCCAACCGCGACAAGTCACCCAAGCGTCCGTAGCCGTCTCCACCGACATGGGTTCACTGCCGAAGGGACACGCCACCATGTCCGTCCCGTCTCCGACACCTGGCTTACCCCCGTCCCCGCCCACCGCCGAGGGGACCCGGTCGAGCCCGCAGCCGACACCGTCGCCCAAGCACAACCCTCCCCCGCATCCCGTACCGCCGTGGGGTGACCCACCGGATCTCCGGGTACGCGGCCGCTCCGGGGAGAGGACCGCGCCCGGATAGGGCGAAACATCGCCCGTTCGTTCAGTCGGTGATGTACCAGTTGTCCTTCAGGTACTCCAGGGTGCTGGTCCCGATCTCGTTTTCGGAGAAGGTGACCGAGGCCTTGACCGCCGCGGCCGGGATGTCGAACTTGTCGGGGCCTCGTACGACGACCTGCTGCGGGTCGACCGTCGCGGTCTGCAGGGCCTTCTTCTGCGTGGGCGAGATCATCTGGAACGTGACGAGGAACGTGGAGGTGCATGGGCCGAACCCCTGGTCCTCCGCCTTCTTCGCCGCGGGCCCGCCCACGTCGCAGACGGTCTTGATGTCCTCCCGGCCGACGGCGTGCAGATACTCCTCGTACCGCCGGATCGCCCCTTCCTTCGTCCTGGGCACGGCCTGGTCCGTGGGCTGACCTGTGGGCTGGCCTGTGGGCTGATTAGTGGGCTGGTCGCTGGGCTGGTCCGTCGGCGGCTTGTCGCCGGACCCACAACTGTCGTTGGTGAAGATGCCCGCCAGCAGACGCCCCGGGTGCGGGCCGTTGGGCCCGTTGAAGCCGCTCACATGCTGCTGCGAACCCCACCACCCGGCGTACCCCCACCACGGCTCGCCGTTGACGGGGCGGGCGTGCTCCCAGGTGCGCCATTCGGCGCCGCCCTTCGAGGGCCGGTCGCGCATGCCATTCACCCAGTGGTCCTTATCGGTCGGATAGGAGCCGTGTGAACCACGCGCCGAGTACACCGTCGGATGCCCGTCCTGCGGATCCAGTTCCGACCACTTCACGCTGCACGTGTCCTTGCCGTGCTTCGCGAACGTCACCGCCTCCGGCTTGCCGTCGCGCAGTTGGACCGCGACGCGCTCCCAGTCACCCTCGTGCCGGTTGCCCGGGACCAGGTTGTTGTAGGCGTAGAAGAACCAGTAGACGTACGCCGCGCGCTTCGGGTCGGACTTGTGCTTGTGGTACTCCCAGTAGACCGGCGCGTCAGTGCCCTCGCCCTTCCGCACCGCCTTCGGCGGGTCGAGGTAGAAACCACCCTTGTCCTCCGTCGAGGTGTGCCACTTATCGCCGTGTCCGGGGCAGGACACCGGCTTGGACGAGGACTTCCCCGGTTCCACTTCCGCATGCTTGTAGGGATCGTCCTTACTCCCCAACCGCCGCGGGTCGACCGGATCGGCCACCGGTCCCTCGTCACGGCAGAAGCCGTCGTGGTCGAAGCGCAGCGCGGACCGCCCGATGAACCGCGTCGCGTCCATCGGCAACAGCGACTCCCCCTTGGCCAGCCGCACCAACGGAGCGAACCGCGCGGCTTCGGCCGCGGACCCCTTCGAAGGCTCCGCCCCCGTCCACTCCTTCTCCTTCTCCGGCCCGCACGCCACCAGCGCCACCGAAAGCGACACCGCCATGCCCACCGCCGCCCGCACCCGAGCCCTCACCTGGTCCCCCTTTGGTCGCCCACCAGCAGCCACTAGCACGTCAGGATGTCATCACGCGGAATCCGGCAGAACGGTTCCCGCGAGGTCATACGGCCGAGCCGACGATCAGGCCGCTGAACACCCCCGAGCCGGTCCAGACACCTCATGGGTATGGCCCGGACATGCCGCCGGGTACACCTGGTATCCGGTGTACCCGACACATGCTCAATGGGATTCACTCGACAGGGCGTCAGCGAATCACCAATTCTCCGACCAGTAGAGAGCGTTCATCGCCGCACGGACAGGAGCCGCACCGGTGCGGTCGTAGACGGGCCGAGCAGGCAGGTTTTGGTACAACTGCCTGTAGGTGCCGGTGGTTATCTCGTTGATGGTGTCGTGCTTCCAGCCCCTGTTGCCCGCGTAGTACCACACCCTGTGATCCGCCGACATTCCCAGGGCAGATCCTGCAAGGTATTGGTCGTCGGCCGCGCCAATGACGGTCCAGTCGGTTCCCTGGGCCGACTGCGGGTTCTCGCCCGCCCACCGAAGGAAATCGGAGCGCGGCTGCATCTCGCGGCATTGAGTGGTCCGCTCGGCCGCCCAGCAGAAGCGGCTCAGGAATATGCCGTCGTGCGGGGTGGCGATGGTGACCGCATCCTCGACGAGAAGAGAGCGCGGAAATCCTTCCTCTTTACGCTCGACACCGGTGATGGCCGCCCGCGCGATCAGGCCCCCCATGGAGTGACCGACAAGGTCCACCGACTTCCCATACTTGGAATAGTTGTCGTAGATGTGATTGGCGAGCTTCTTCCCCAGTTCCTTTATGGAGGTGTTCTTGTTTCCTGCGGCGATCTTTGTGTTGCAGTTGGTGTCGCCGGCGTAGAAGCCGACGAAGTGCAAGGGACCCGACCACTTCTCGTCCTCGAAGAGCTTCTTGGCCGGGCCCCAGGATTCCAGGCAGCTGCTGCCGGTCGCGTCCGTGGAGACGCCCAGGTAGCCCTTGATGAAGTAAACCGGTTCGCTGGACGTGTTGTCCCGGGGCGGCACTGCGGCAGTTTCCGTTACAGCGGTTCCCAGGTCCTCGTCGGCCGACGCGGACGCGGCCGTCACTCCGCCCGTCACCAGCGTCGCCACCATGGCCACCAACGCGATCGCAAGGCGCGATAATCCACCCACACGCATAGTTCCTCCTTTGTCGTCAGGCGAGAACTGCAGACATCTCGTTCACGGTGCACGCCGAACTTTGGAGGAGCCTTGGGCAAACCTTGAATCGCCTGGTCGGATTCCGAGACAACGCTCAACTTTCACCAGCGGGAGATCATCCAAGCTCGTTCGGACAAGGGAAGCAGTCGAAGCCGGACACCAGTAGCGTAGGTGAGGCCGCACCACCCGAGAGTCTCCCGGGTGCGTGGGGCGCCCCTACAGGGCTGCCCCACGCGGAAACCTTCTCTTCGCGCTCAGCCGTGCTGCTCCTCGGGCTTCGGCGGCGCGAGGGCGAACCACACCGCCTTGCCGGTGACGCCCGCGTCCTTGTCGGTGTAATCGACCACACCCCAGTCGTCCGAACATGACTCGACCAGCGCCAGGCCCCGGCCGCCCTCGTCGTCGACCTCGGCCTGCACAGGCCGGGGCAGGACGGAGCCCGAGTCCCATACGGTGACGCGGAAGTCCGGCGGCTTCGGTTGCCAGTCCATGCTGACGTACGAGTCGGTGGTGGTGTTGCGTAGGGCGTTCGTCGTCAGCTCGGAGACGAGGAGTTCGGCGGTGTCCACGAGGCAGTCGAGGCGGGCCGATTTGAGGATGTGGCGGATGGTGGCCCGTACGACGCCCACCGCACGCGGGTCCTGCGGGATGAACAGGCCGTAGGACCAAGGCGATTCCGGCGTGCGCATGTGGCAGCCTCCAGGTGAGTACCTTGCGTGACTGGCGCCATACTCACCGTAGGCTTACAGGTGCCATCGCTGCAACCTTCTTGCTCCGATGTGTGGTTACGCGATGGACTGGCCCGAGGGAAGGGAGAACCGTGGGACTCAGAAGCAGCCCAACGTATCGGCAGCGACGTCTGGGGGCGGAGCTGCGCCGCATGCGCGAGCAGAGTGGTCTGTCCTCGTACGAGATGGCGGCGCGGCTCGGCATGAAGCAGCCGCAGCTGAGCCACATCGAAGCGGGACGCACCACGATCGGCGTGGAGCGGCTGCGGGTGCTGGCCGCCGAGTCGGGTGTCACCGATAGCACGTTTATCGAAGCTCTGATCGAGATGGAGCAGTCGTCCGGCAAGGGATGGTGGAGCGGGTTCCGCAAGCGTCTGCAACAGCCCTACCTCGATCTCGCCGAATCCGAGGCCGCGGCGGTGTGCCTCAGGAACTACGAGCCGATGTTCATCCCCGGCCTGCTGCAGACGCGTGAGTACGCGACGGCCGTCCATCGGGACGGGTACGCACGGCTCTCCGCGGAGGAGCAGGAGGCCGCCGTCGAGTTCCGGATGGATCGGCAGAAGATCCTTACCGGTGAGCACGCTCCCCGGTTCCACGCGATCATTCACGAAGCCGCGCTGCGCCCGTCCATGGGGGACCACGAGCTCATGCGCGCGCAGTTGCTGCGGCTGGTCGAAGCGTCCCGGCTGCCGAACGTGACCGTGCAGATCCTGCCGTTTGACGGCCCCATCGCCTTCGGCACCGGCTTCCTGATGATCGAACCGCTCGTGGCGGGCCTGAGCATGACGCTCGTCTCGCACGTCGAGCAGATGCTATACCTGGAAGACGCGGCCTCCATCGCCCGATACGACGAGCACTTCGCTAGGTTGGAAGCCATGGCGCTGGCTCCCATCGACGCCACAGCAGCACCCGAGAATCGCATCGCCAAGGACTCGCTGGGGCTGATCCAGCGCATCCTGTATCCCCTGCTCTAGGAGAGGCATCGATGTCGCGGCTGATATGGCGGAAGTCAAGCTTCAGCGAGGGAGGAGCCCTCAACTGCGTGGAGGTCGCCACCGACCCCACCGGCACCCTCCACCTCCGGGAAAGCGACGACCCCCACACCGTCATAACCACCACCCCCACCACCCTCCACGCACTCCTCCGCACCATAAAAACCGGCGCCCTCGACCACCCAGGCCACTGATAACCCCTCGCTCACCTCACGGCGGTACATTCGTCGGATTCGGTCATGCGCCCCGTCCCAGGGGCCCGACGAAGTCTTGGAGCCGCCGTGCGCGTTGTCCTCGCCGAAGACCTCTTCCTCCTGCGGGACGGTCTGGTCCGGATGCTGGAGGCATACGACTTCGAGATCGCGGCGGCCGTGGACACCGGGCCCGATCTGACTCGCGCGCTGGCCGAGCTGAAGCCGGACGTCGCCGTCGTGGACGTACGGCTGCCGCCGTCGTTCACCGACGAAGGGCTGCAGTGCGCGCTGGCGGCGCGGCGGGCGCGGCCGGGGTTGCCGGTGTTGGTGTTGTCGCAGCATGTGGAGCAGCTGTACGCGCGGGAGCTGCTGGCCGATGGGAGCGGCGGGGTGGGGTATCTGCTCAAGGACCGGGTGTTCGACGCGGACCAGTTCATCGACGCGGTGCGACGGGTCGCGGCGGGCGGTACGGCGATGGATCCGCAGGTGATCTCGCAGCTGCTGACCCGGCGGTCGCAGGACAAGCCGATGGGGAACCTCACGCCGCGCGAGCGGGAGGTGATGGAGCTGATGGCGCAGGGGCGGTCCAACGCGGCCATCGCCGCGCAGCTGTTCGTCACCGAGCGGGCGGTCGCCAAGCACACGTCGAACATCTTCGGGAAGCTCGGACTGCCACCGTCCGACGATGACAACCGCCGGGTGCTGGCCGTGCTGGCCTATCTCGACCGGGGGCATGCCCAAAGCTGAAACCTGAGCTGAAAAGCGTGTCCATGGCCCCGCTTCACACGGCACAATCCCCGTCGTGGAGATCACCGCACGCGAACTCAACCGAGCCACGCTCAGCCGTCAGCTGCTCCTGCGACGCGAGTCGCTGGGCGCCCTCGACGCCGTACGCCGCATCGTCGCGCTGCAGGCGCAGCACGCCGGCTCGCCGTACGTCGCGCTGTGGAACCGGCTGACCGGATTCGCCCCGGCCGAGCTGGACGCCGCGTTCACCGGCCAGAAAGTCGTCAAGGCGACCTTGATGCGGATCACCCTGCACGCGGTCCACGCCGACGACTACCCGGTCTTCCGCGAGGCGATGCGGCCGACCCTCTACGCCTCCCGGCTCGGCTACCGCTTCGCCGCCGCCGGGCTCACGCCGGCCGATGCCGATGAACTCGTCCCGGAGCTGCTGGCGTTCGCCGAACAGCCGCGTACGACGGCCGAGTTCGACGCATGGCTCGAGGAGCGGCTGGGCCCCGAGAAGAAGACCGGCGCGTGGTGGGGGCTGCGGGCGTACGCGCCGCTGTGGCACGCGGCGACCGGTGGGCCGTGGTCCTTCGGGGTCCGGCCGTCGTACCGCGCCGCGCAGGCAGGTCCATTGCGCTCGGGGCGGGAGGCGGATCCAGACGCGCTGCAAAGGCTCCTGGTCCGCTATCTGGAGGGGTTCGGACCGGCTTCGGTCGCGGACATGGCGCAGTTCGCCATGGTCCAGCGGACGCCGATACGCCAGGCCCTGCGCGCGCTCGGTAACGCCGTCGAAGAACTCCAAGGGCCGGATAAAACCGCGCTGTTCGATCTCCCGGGCGCCCCGCGCCCCGCCGCGGACACCCCGGCGCCGCCCCGGCTGATGGCGATGTGGGACAGCGTCCTGCTCGCGTACGCCGACCGCAGCCGGGTGATCCCCCCGGACTACCGCCGGGAGGTGATCCGCGTCAACGGCGATGTGCTGCCGACGCTGCTGGTCGACGGCTATGTGGCCGGTGTGTGGCGGCCGGTCGAGGGTGGGATCGAGGCCATGGCCTTCCATGAGCTGTCTCCGGCGGCGTGGGACGGGCTCGCCGCGGAGGCCCGCTCGTTGCTGACGCTGCTGACCGACCGCGACCCCCGCCTCTACAGCCGTTACGACCACTGGTGGGCCAAGCTCTCCGGTGCCCACGTGCGCATACTGCCGGGCTAGGGGCCCGTACGGGTGGACACCCCGTACGCACCATTGCTGCCACCCCGTCACCCTCGTTAACGTGCCGCTCACATACCACCGTTGGCCCGGGCCGGGCGTCATTGGGGGCACCATGAGCGATCTGAGCAGACGTACGCTGATCGGAACCGCCGGAGCACTCGGCGTCGGGGCCGCCATGGGGAGCCAGTCCCCGGCGGCCGCCGAGGGAACGGAAAGCGCAGAGGACCACGCCGTGTTCGACACCGCGCCCGCGCGCGCCGCCCTCGAGCGGCTGCTGCCGGACCACGCCGAGCAGTTCCGCCTGGTGCCGTTGGAGGGCAAAGGCGGCGAGGAGCGATTCGAGGTCTCGGGGCGGCAGGGGCGGATCGAGGTGGCGGGGACCAGTCCGGCGGTGCTGCTCGCCGGGGTGCACTGGTACCTGAAGTACACCTGTCATGCCCTGATCACCTGGGCCGGAGACCAGCTCGACCTGCCCAAGTCGCTGCCCGCGCCCCGGGCCCGCATCGAGCAGTCGACCGCGCTCCCGCACCGCTTCGCCTTCAACGACACCCACGACGGCTACACCGCGCCGTTCGCCGGCTGGGACCACTGGGAGCACCTGATCGACGTCGCGGCCCTGCACGGCTGCAACGAACTGCTGGTCACCGCCGGGCAGGAGGCCGTCTACCACCTCCTCCTCAAGGACTTCGGCTACTCCGACGAGGAGGCGCGCGCCTGGCTGCCCGCACCCTCCCACCAGCCCTGGTGGCTGCTGCAGAACATGAGCGAATACGGCGGGCCGGTGAGCCCCGAGCTGCTGGACAAGCGCACCGCCTTAGGCCGGAAGATCGCCGACCGGCTGCGGGAGCTGGGCATGCGGCCGGTGTACCCCGGCTACTTCGGAACCGTCCCGGACGGCTTCGTGGACCGCAACCCGGGGGCGCGTACGGTCCCGCAGGGCACCTGGAACGGGCTCAAGCGCCCCGACTGGCTCGATCCGCGCACCGAGTCGTTCGGGCAGGTGGCCGCCGCGTTCTACCGCCACCAGCAGGAGCTGTTCGGCGAATGCGACCTGTTCAAGATGGACCTGCTGCACGAGGGCGGCGACCCCGGGGACGTCCCCGTGGCCGACGCCGCCCGCGCCGTGGAGACCGCCCTGCAGACCGCCCGGCCCGGCGCGACCTGGGTGATCCTCGGCTGGCAGGCCAACCCCCGGCGGGAGCTGCTGGACGCCGTGAACCACGACCACATGCTGGTGGTGGACGGCCTGTCGGACCTGGACTCGATCGGCGACCGGGAGCAGGACTGGGGCTCGGTGCCGTACGCCTTCGGCACCATCCCCAACTTCGGCGGCCGCACCACGATCGGCGCCAAGACCCATATCTGGGCGCGGCGGTTCACCCAGTGGCGCGACAAGCCGGGCAGCAAGCTGGTCGGCACCGCCTATATGGCGGAGGCGGTCGGGCGCGATCCGGCGGCGTTCGAGCTGTTCAGCGAGTTGGCGTGGCGGGATGCGGCAGTGGACCGCGAGGAGTGGTTCCGTACCTACGCGGACGTACGGCTGGGCGGGCGGGACGAGCGGGCCCGGGACGCGTACGCGGCGCTGCGCGACACCGCGTACCAGATCACCAGCTCCGACGGCCGCCCGCACGACTCGGTCTTCTCCGCCCGCCCCGATGTGACCGCGCGTTCCGGCACCAACTACGCCACCCGCATCCCCGCCTTCGACCTCGCGGACTTCGACTCCGCCTTCGCCGCGCTGCTGGACGTACGCCCGTCGCTGCGCGACTCCGACGCCTATCGCCACGATCTGACCGATATCGCCCGCCAGGCGCTCGCGGACCGTTCCTGGACGCTGATCCCGCATCTGCACGACGCGTACGAGCGCAAGGACCTGGATGCCTTCCGGACGCTGGCCCGGCTGTGGCTGAAGCTGATGCGGCTGAGCGACGATATGACCGGGGCGCACCGGGGCTTTCTGCTCGGTCCCTGGCTGGAGGACGCCAAGCGGCTGGCGTCCGGCGAGGCGGAGGCCGAGCGCTTCGAACACCTGGCGCGCACCCTCATCACCACCTGGGCCGACCGGGTCACCGCGGACACCGGGAAGCTCGCCAACTACGCGAACCGCGACTGGAACGGCCTGATCGGCGACTTCCACCTGCCGCAGTGGCAGAGCTACCTGGACGAGCTGGAGGACGCGCTCACCGAGGGGCGCGAACCGCGCGACTTCGACTGGTTCGCGGTCGAGGAACCCTGGACGCGCGAGCGCAAGAGCTACCCGGTGCGGCCCACGACGGACGCCCACCGCACGGGGCGCCGGGTGTACGAGGCGCTGGTCAAGGCCCCGTACCAGGGCACCGCCACCGTCTCCACCACCCCGTCGGGGGTGGAACCCGGGGGCACCGCCGACATCGCCGCGGCCCTGCGCAATATGAACGGGCTGCGCGCCACCGGCCGCGTCGACTTCGACCTGACCGTGACCGGCCTCGACCCGAAACCGCAGGGCGACACCTGGCTCCGCTCGATCCCGGCGGCCAGGACCGGCGAGGTCCACTGGCGGGCCACCGCCCCCGACGAGCCGCTTGAGAACCCGCTCAAGCCGCTGCCCTACAAGCTCGGCGTGGAGTTCGGGCCGCGCGGCGAGGACCGGGTGCGGCTGGTGCGCACCGGCACGCTGTGGGTGGCCGGGCCGCTGGACGCCGGCCTCAAGACGGTCACCAACAACGCGGCGGTCTTCGGTCAGTTGTCGGATCGCTTCGCGATCGACGGGGCGGGGCGGGACCTGTGGAAGGCGACGGCCGAGTTCGGGTCGGTGTACCGGGAGGGGGCGCTGGCGGTCGGCACCGCCGTCACGGTGAAGGTGGTCAGCCAGGCCGTGACGGGCGCGTGGGCGCGGGCGGGCATCATCGCCCGCGACAGCCTGGCGACGGCGGGCTCCCGGGGCTTTGTGAACCTGGCCGCCACCCCGTCCAGCGGCATCGTGCTGTCGTACGACTCGAACGGCGACGGCACGCTGGACGCGTACAAGCGGATCACCGGCGTCAAGGCGCCCGTGCTGCTGCGGCTGACGCGGGTGTCCGCCACCTCGTACAAGGGCGAGCTGTCGACCGACGACGGGACGACCTGGCGGACGGTGGGGACGGTGACGGCGCCGGGGGGCTCGGGCTCCGCGCAGGACGTCGGGATCTTCATGACTGCGACGCATGGGGGGAGCGTGGCGCGCGGGACGGCGGAGTTCAGCGGGTGGCGTGTGGGGTGACCGCGGGGGCCGCGGATGGCTGCGTGGCCTATCGGGTCACCGCGGGGCCCATCGGGTGACCTGGGGACTTCGGGTCACCCCGAGGGGCTTCAGGCGATCGCGTAGCCCCCACCGCTCCGGTGTGGCGCCCAGTGGCGCCACACCGGAGCGGTGACCATCCCATCCGGCGCTCGTTCACCAACCGTGGAGCAGCAGCAGGCGACAGCCAACCTCTCCGAATCCCCCACCCTCATCGACGTCGAGCAGGCCGAGGCCGCCATCGTCGAGCACTATCCGCGGCTGGTGCGGCTCGCGTATCTGGTGCTGCCACCCGGCGTGGGGCGCACACGCCGGGTGCTCGCGGCGCATGCCCTCGCCCAGCGCGCGCTCCCCCGCAACCGGGCGAACAGCGCGGGAACTCAGGCCAGTACCGGGCCGGGGCTGCCCGGGCAGCGCGGGTCTCAGGGCGGACCGGAGGGCGCGGCGGGCGACGGCGGGTACGCCTTCGTACGGCTGCGGGTGTTGCGCGGCGCGCTGCGGGCCGCGCGGCGGCGGCGTGGGCCGCTGGCGCCGGTGCTGCCCCGGGTGTGGGGGCTGCGGCTGGTCCCGCGCCCGGGCGGGGCCGATGAACTCGCCCTGGACAAGGCGCTGTCGGAGCTGTCAGGACCCGGCCGCGCCGCGTATGTGCTGCGCGAGCTGGAGGAGATGGACGACCCCGAGGTGCGCGAGGTACTGAAGGCCGCCGGGGTCGTCGATCCGCGGGGCGCGCTCATCGAGGCGGACGAGATGGACGGCCCGGCGGGCAGCCGGGACGGGGCGCTGCTGGAGTCCGCCGAGTTCGACGCCTGTTCGCTGCAGGCCCGGCCCACCGATCTGATGCGGCGACGCCAGCACGTACGGGCGGCCCTCGCCGCCGCCGCGGCGCTGGTGGTGTGCGGCACGCTGCTCGGGCTGCCCGGCGAGGGCTGGGGCCCCAGCGGCGCGGCGGCCCCCTCGTACGCGCGCAACCCGTCCTCGGAGCGGGCGCTCGACCCCGCCGAGCTGACCCGCGCCGAGCCCGGCGCATGGCGCACCGCCACCCGCGCCGACTTCTCGTCCTGGCCCGCGCGCGGCGACCGTACGGACGACACGCCGCTGCTGCGCCGGGCGCTGGCCGTCTGGGCGCGGCCGGGCCGCTCGGTGCATGTGTCGGCCACGCCCGGCACCCAGTCGGGCCCGCCGTCCGGACCGCCGCAGTTGCTGTACGCGGGCGAGGTGGACCAGGTGGCGGTGGTGCTGCTGTACGACGGGCTGCGGGTGGTGCGGTACGCGGAGAAGGGCCGGGGCGACGGCGGCGCGGTGGCGCTGGACTTCGCGCGGACCGACGCCGCCGACGCGGCCTCCTCGACCGCGCTGGTCGCCACCCGCGCGGACGGCAACGTCCGCTATCTGACGGCCCCTTGGGTGCGCCGCCCCTCCGTACGGGACCTGGTGCGGCCCGACGAGGCGCCGCGGCCGCTGCGGCTGGCCCCGGACGGGGTGACCGATCCGGTGCGGGCGGGCGGTGCGGGCCTGGTGCCCGGCTCGGGGCGGACGCCCGAGTGCGAGAGCTGGATGGCGCTGCGACTGGGCTCCCGGCTGGTGACGGACCTGGGCGAGATCGTCCCGGCCCGGCTGACGTACGGCGCCCCCGGCGGGTTCGGGCCGGGCGGCGGCCCGCTGGACGTGGCGGGCGCGGAGGCCCGGGCGGCCTGGGCGCACACCGGCTGCCGGCTGCCGCTGCTGCATTCGCGGGGCGTGCGCGAGGTCAACGCCTGGCGGTTCGCGGCCCAGCGGCTGCCTGAGGGCGGCGGTGCGGCGGACTGGGTGTGCACCCGCGCCGAGACCTGGCGGGGCGCGGGCGACCGGGTGCTGGCCCAGTTCCAGCCCCCGGCCAGGGACCCGGGCGCCCCGGCCGCCATCGTCGCGAGCGCGGACGGCTCCCCGGACTGCGGGCCGCGCGCGCCGCGGGTGCTGGCGGGCGCGCTGTGGAAGTCGCGTACCGGACGGTGGTATCTGCTGGCGGCGGGCAGCAGCCAGGTGACCGCCGTGGCGGCGCGCGGCGACGTGCGGGGCGCGGCGGCGGGACGGCTGCTGACGCTGCCCGCCGAGGCCGGCGACCAGGCGCGGCTGATCGGCCGGCTGATGGGCGGCGGGCGGCTGACGGCGCTGCGCTGACCTCGGCTCAGCTCAACTCGGTTCAGCTCGGTTCAGCGTGGTGAGGCCGCGCGCACCATCCGGAGCTGGCCGATCTCGGCGGCGTTCTTCATGAGCTCGGCGTTCACCCAGCCGAGCATGTGGGCGACGGTGTGCTGGGGGTCGTTTTGCCAGGGGAAGGGCGCGACGGCCTCCAGGTCGGCGTCGGTGAGTTTGTCCAGCGCCGCCAGCCAGTCCGTGCGCAGCCCGCGCAGCCACTCGACGGCCGCCGTGCCGTCGCCCGGCCAGCTGACCTCGGTCCGTTCGCGCGGCGTCCGGCCCTGCGCGTGGTCGAGGGTCACGCTCCACCACCAGCCGATGTGCCAGCTCAGCCAGGCGATCGTGGGGACGGGCACCGGATCGGGTTCGGTGTCCGCCCAGTCGGGCACCCAGGTCCCGTCGGGCTGCTGACGTACGGTCCAGCAGTGGGCGGCGGGCTCCCACAGGAAGTCCTCCGGCTCCAGCCGCTCCAGGTGGTACTCGAACAGGGACCAGGTCAGCTCGAACTGCCAGCGTGCCAGTTCACGTGGGGAGGTATGCACCCGGCGACCCTGGCATACCGTCGCCCCTGCCCGAAACCGATTTTCCGGGGCGAACGGGCCCGCGCCGCCACTCCTCATCCGCAGTACAGCGGAACTGATCCAGAGAACGTGTTTGAGCACTGGATTTCGGCTTGTCGCGTATGGAAGGCTCGCCAGCGTCCATGGAATTCCGAATATTGAATTGGGTACGGCAGGATATCTCGTGCGGATAACGACTTCGATCGCTGCCACCGCTGTAGCGGTGCTGGCACTCACCCTGACCGGCTGCGGAGGCGACGACGGCGACGGAAAGTCCGCGTTGCCGGCCAAGGACGACACGGGCACCAGCCAGTCCGAGAAAACGGGCAAGCCCTCGCCTTCCGGCACCAATGCGTCGGGCGACATGAAGTCCTCCAGCCCCACCCCCACCCCGAGCAGGACCCCCGCCAAGTCCACCCCGGTCCCCAGCCGCACCACCACCAGCGCCCCCACCAAGGCCCCGGTCCCGAGCCGTACGAGCGCCGCCCCGCCCACCACCCCCAGCAAGCTGGCGAGCGTCCAGGGCAATTGGTACTACCCGGTGCGGGACGCGAGCGGCAACGTGATCACCTTGAGGATCAGCGGCACGTCCATGTCCGCGAGCGGCAACAAGGGCACCTGCTCCGGGACCATCAACGCCTCCATGGCCGTCACCTTCTCCTGCCAGGGCGAGACCACGAACGGCACGGCCCAGCTCAGCAACGGCGGCCAGACCATCACCTTCAACTGGAGCAGCGGCAACCCCGACCGGTTCGTCCGCACCAAGCCCGCGTAACGGCGAAACGGCGAAGGAGCCGCACATCCGCCGATGTGCGGCTCCGACCAATACCGGGAACTCAGCCGCAGGACCGCGCGCCCACGTGCAGGGCCACCGCCGTGTTCGCGCCGAGGGTCGCGGTGAACTGTCCGGAGGAGTCGACCGTGACGCTCTTGCCGCTCTGCACATCGCAGTAGCCGCCCGCGGGCAGTGAGGTCTGGAAGGTCCGGGTCAGCGAGGTGCCCTCGTGGTTGATGGCGACGTACGCCGCCTCACCGCGCCCGAAGGCGATGGCGTTGTTGCCGTTGTCCCACCAGTTGGTGACGGCCGTGCCGCGCGCCGTATTGCGGAAGGCGACCATTTTGATGATCTCGGGCCATTTGTGCTGGCATTTCCAGCCGTCCTGCCAGCAGGCGTTCACCGTGCCTCCGTTCGGCGGCCCGGCGTCGTTGTCGGAGAACTCATAGCCGGAGTGGACGTCCGGGGAGCCGTACGGCCAGGCCAGCATGAAGACATTGGCGAGGGTGTAGTTGGCGTTGTCCTTATAGGACAGGGTGGAGCCATTGCGCTCGGTGTCCCAGTTGTCGACGAAGACACCGGATTTGCCCGAGGCCATATAGCCCCAGCCCTCGCCGAAATTGTTGAGGTAGGCCAGCTTCTCGCTGGTGAAGACGCGCTTGAGATCCCGGCCGTAGCGGAATTCCTGCACATCACCGTTGCCCAGGTATTCCGTCGGTGAGACGGCCTCGCCCGCGCCGTAGATGGCCTCCTGCTTCCAGTACACGTTCGGATTGCTCAGCTTGCTCTTGATCGCGGCCAGGTCCTCGGCCGCCATGTGCTTGGCGGCGTCGATCCGGAAGCCGTCGACGCCGAGCGAGAGCAGGTCGTTCAGATACTGGGCGATCCGGTCGCGCACATACGACTCGCCGGTGTCCAGGTCCGCCAGGCCCACCAGCTCGCAGTGCTGGACGTCTCCGCGGTCCTGGTAGTTGCTGATCTGGGCGGTGCAGTCGTCCATGTCCTGGGGCTGGTAGATGCCCGGGTAGGTGTACTTGGTGTACGAGGAGCCGCCGGTGCCGGTGCCGGACCCAGCTGACATGTGGTTGATGACGGCGTCGGCGACGACCTTCACGCCCGCCGCATGGCAGGTGTCGATCATGTTCTTGAAGGCGGTGCGGTCACCGAGCCGTCCGGCGATCTTGTAGCTGACGGGCTGGTACGAGGTCCACCACTGGCCGCCCTGGATGTGCTCGGTCGCCGGGGACACCTCGACATGGCCGTAACCGGCCGGTCCCAGCGTGTTGGTGCACTCCTTGGCCACCGAGGCGTAAGTCCACTCGAAGAGTTCGGCGGTGACGTCCTTGTCGCCGGGTGGCGCGGCCTGCGCCTGCCCCGGCAGGGCTATCAGCATTGCCGCGCCCGCCGCGAGGGCGAGGGCGGCCGCGAGGGGTCTGCTGGCCATCGTTCCTCCTGCTTCTGTGGGGGGAGTTGCGGAAGACGATCGAGGCTCGGTCGGTGAGGGTCAGGACTTGGTCGCCCCGGCGGTGAGCCCGGCGACCAGGTGACGCTGGGCCCAGGAGAACACCAGCGTCGCCGGGATGGCGATCAGGACGGCGGCCGCGGTCATGGAGCCCCAGTCCGAGGTGTACTGGTTGACGAAGGTCTGGAGCCCGGCGGAGAGGGTCAGGTTCTCCTCTCCCGTCATGAAGGCGGACGCGTACGCGACCTCGGCCCAGGCCGTGATGAAGGTGTAGAACGCGGTCACCGCCAGGCCCGGTTTGGCCAGCGGCACCACAAGACGCCAGAAGGTGCCGAACGGGTTGAGCCCGTCGACCCGGCCGGATTCGTCGATCTCCACCGGGATGGTGTCGAAGAAGCCCTTCATCATCCAGGCGCAGAACGGTACGGCGACGGTGAGATAGGTGACGATGAGGGCGATCGGCTGGTTGAGCCAGCCCAGCGTCGACATGATGTTGTACAGCGGGACGATGAGGATGGCCACCGGGAACATCTGGGTGATCAGCAGCAGCCACATCAGGGGGCGCATCCCGGGGAAGCGGAAGCGGCTGACGGCGTATCCGGTGGTGGCCGCCACGAACACGCCGAGCAGCGTGGTGATCAGCACGACGAACAGCGAGTTGCCGAACCAGGTGAGGAACTTCGTATCGGCGAGGACGTGGTGGTAGTTGTCCAGCGTCGGGCTCTTCACCACATCCGTGGAGAACGCCTCGCTCTTCGGCTTGAAGGAGGTCACCAGCAGCCACAGCGGCGGGAAGACCGCGACGGCGGAGGCGACGATGAGGGTCGCGTGCAGCCCGACCGAGGCCAGTGGGGAACGTCGTTGGTCGCGCATGGTCACCACACCTCTCCCTGCTTGCGGAGTGCGCGGCGGTAGACCGTCGCGAAGAGCATGAGGATCAGCAGGATGAGCACGCCCCATGCCGAGGCGCCCGCGAAGTCGCGCGGGCTGTTGACGAACGACAGCCGGTAGGCGTACGTCACCAGGACCTCGGTGCTGTCGCCCGGTCCGCCGCGGGTGAGCAGGAAGATCACCGGGAACATGTTGAAGGTCCAGATGGTCGACAGCAGCACCACCGTGGAGCTGACCGAGCGCAGCCCGGGCAGGGTGATGTGGCGGAACCGCTGCCAGGGCCCGGCCCCGTCCATCTCGGCGGCCTCGTACAGCTCACCGGGGATGGACTGCAGTCCGCCGAGCAGCGCGACCAGCATGAACGGCACCCCGAGCCAGATGTTCACGGCGATCACCGAGACCTTGGCCATGGTGGGGTCGTTCAGCCAGGGCACGGCGTCGATGCCGCCGCCGTCCAGGATCTTGTTGAGGATGCCGTTCCGCTCGTTGTAGAGCAGGCGCCAGGCGAAGACCGAGACGAAAGCGGGTACGGCCCACGGCAGGATCAGCAGCGACCGGTAGAGGGTGCGGCCGGCGAATCTGCGGTTGAGGATGACGGCCAGGCCGAGGCCGATGGCGAAGGTGAGGGCGACGCAGGCGGCGGTCCAGGTCACGGTCCAGACCAGCCGGTCCCAGAAGATCGGGTCCTTCAGGATCGCGGTGAAGTTGTCCAGGCCGACGAAGTCGTACGTGGCGGGGATGTGGTTCATCCCGATGTTGCGCTCGACGTTCGCCTCGTTGGCGTCGGTGAGCGACAGATAGATGCCGCGCGCCAGCGGATAGCCGATGATCAGGCCGATCACCAGCACGACGGGCGCGACCATGGCCCAGGCGTACCAGTGGCGGCCCAGCGCGTTGCGGATCCGGCCCGGGGGCCGCTTGTTCACCCCGCTCTTCTTGCCGGGCCTGCCGGGCTCGCCGGGCTTATGGGTTTCGGCGGCGGTCTCGCGGACCCGGCCGCGGGCGCCCTCCGCGCCCGCGGCCGATCCTGCCGACTGGCCGGTCTCGACAGCCATCGTCGCGGGTCCCTACTTCCAGTCGCCCTTGAGGAGCTTGCGGTACGCGGCGGCCACCGACTTGGCAGCCTGCTCGGGGGAGGTCCTGCCGGTCACCACGTTCGGGAACTCGACCAGGATCGCCTGGAAGAGGCTGTTGCCCTCGGGGATCCAGGGGCGTTCGACGGCCTTGTCCACGGCCGCCTTGAAGAACTTGACGTTGGCGTTGGCCGCGACCGCCTTGTTCGCGTAGACCGAGGTACGGGTCGGCAGCAGGCTCAGCTTCTCGGTGGTCTTGGCCTGGACCTCGGCTGAGCTCATGTACTTGACGAAGGCGTAGGAGGCGTCCAGGTTCTTGGACCCGGCGTAGACGGTGAGGTTCTGACCGCCCTGCGGGGCGCCCTGGGCCTTGCTGCCGGCCGGGACGGGGACCACGCCGAGGTTGGACTTGTCGTCCTTGAACGCCTTGCCGGCCAGGGTGTCCTCGATCGCCCACGGCCCGTTGATGGTCATCGCGACGTCGCCGTTCTTGATGGCGTTCTGCATGTTGTCCCAGCCGTCGGTGGCGTCGGTGATCGCCGCACCGGACTTGACCAGGTCGCGGGCGGTGGCGAAGGCCCTGACGCCGGGCTCCTCGTCGACGGTGATCTTCTTGGCGTCGGTGTCCAGCAGGTCGCCGCCCTCGCCGTAGATGAACGGCAGGTAGAAGTAGGCGTCGTCGCCGCGCAGGTAGAGGCCGGTCTTGCCGGTCTTCTGCTTGATCTTCTTCGCGGCGGCCTTGAGCTCGGTCCAGCTGGTCGGCGGCTCGACGCCGGCCTCCTTCAGCAGCTTCTTGTTGTAGAAGAGGCCGAGGGTGTCGATGACCTGCGGCACGGCGTACGTCTTGCCCTTGAACTTGGTGCCGGCGGCGGCCTTCGGCAGATAGTCCGACTCCTTGTCGAGGGCGGCGGTGCCGTCCAGCGGGGCCAGATAGCCGATGTTGGCGAGGTCCTGGGTCCAGGCGACCTCGGTGCGCAGCACGTCCGGGGCGCCGGAGCCGCCGCTGCCCGCCGCGTTCTTGAAGTTCTTCAGCGCATCGCCGAACGGCACGCTGACGTAGTTGACCTTGACCTTCGGGTACTTCTTGCTGAAGTCCTCGGCGAGCTTCTTGTACGTGCCCTTCTCGGCTTCGTTCGAGGTGTCCCAGTAGGTCACGGTGCCGGAGATCTCCCCGGCCGACTTGTTGCCCCCGCCGCTGCCGCCGTCATCACCGCCGCATGCGGTCGCCGCGAGCGCCATCGCCGCGACGAGCGCAGTGGCCGCTATGCCACGTCGCATCTGAACTCCTCCAAAGCCGGCCGCGCCATCGCGGCGCCGAGTTGCCGAGGAACGTAACAGGGATGCAAATCGATCGAAAGACCTTGCAGCAAAATTCTGAAAGCGACCGGGATCGTTACCCCCACGTGTCCCTCCGGTGGCCGCCCGGGCGGTTGACACACGCGCCGGAGTGCCCCGGCGAGCGCCCCCAGTCCGCCCCGGAGGCGCCTCGTAGCCGCCCCGGAGCCGCCCCGACAGGCGTTGCAAGCCCCTGCAAGCTCTTCCGCAAGGCATTGCAGAGCTGTTACGTTCACCGGCATGACCCAGGAGCTCACCACCTCCCCCCAGACCGAGACCGCGCAGCCGTCCGGCGGCCCCGACTGGTGGCGTGACGCCGTCATCTACCAGGTGTACGTGCGGTCCTTCGCCGACAGCGACGGCGACGGCATCGGGGATCTGCGCGGCGCCCGCGAGCGGCTGCCGCACCTGGCCCGACTGGGCGTGGACGCGGTCTGGCTGACCCCGTTCTTCGCCTCGCCGCAGGCGGACGGCGGCTACGACGTGGCCGACTACCGCGCCGTCGACCCGCTGTTCGGCACCCTCTCCGATGCCGACGACCTGGTGCGCACCGCCCATGAGCTGGGCCTGAAAGTAATTGTGGACATCGTTCCGAACCACACCTCCGATCGGCACGTGTGGTTCCAGGAGGCGCTCGCGGACCGACCTCGGGGGGCGGCCCGCGAGCGCTACCACTTCCAGCCGGGCCGGGGCGCGGACGGCGACCTGCCCCCCAACGACTGGGAGTCGGTCTTCGGCGGCCCCGCCTGGACCCGTACCACCGACCCCGACGGCACCCCCGGCGAGTGGTATCTGCACCTCTTCGCGCCCGAGCAGCCCGACCTCAACTGGGAGTGCCCCGAGGTCGCCGAGGAGTTCGCGTCCGTCCTGCGGTTCTGGCTGGACCTGGGCGTGGACGGCTTCCGCATCGATGTCGCGCACGGCATGGTCAAGGCCGCGGGTCTGCCCGATATCGGCCGCACCGAACAGGCCAAGCTGATCGGCGCGCAGGTGCTGCCGTTCTTCGACCAGGACGGAGTGCACGAGATCCACCGCTCCTGGCGGCGGCTGCTGGACTCGTACAGCCAGACCCACGACGGCCCGGCGCGCATCGGCGTCGCGGAGGCGTGGGCCCCCACCTCCGAGCGGCTGGCGCTGTACGTGCGCCCCGATGAGCTGCACCAGGCCTTCAACTTCCAGTTCCTCAGGTGCCCGTGGGACGCGGCCGCGATGCGCGAGGTGATCGACGACTCGCTGGCCGCGACCGCCTCCGTGGGCGCCCCCACCACCTGGGTTCTCTCCAACCACGACGTGGTCCGGCACCCCACCCGCTACGCCGAGGACAGCCCCGCCCAGGGCCTGCGGCGGGCCCGGGCCGCCGCCCTGCTGATGCTGGCGCTGCCCGGTTCGACGTATATCTACCAGGGCGAGGAACTGGGGCTTCCGGAGGTCACGGACCTGCCGGACGACTGCCGCCAGGACCCGGCCTTCTTCCGCACCTTCCACGAGAGCGGCCAGGACGGCTTCCGGGACGGCTGCCGGGTGCCCATCCCCTGGTCGCGCGGCGGGGAGTCGTACGGCTTCGGCCCCGGCGGCAGCTGGCTGCCGCAGCCCGCGGGCTGGCCGGATCTGTCGGTCGAGGCCCAGACCGGCGACCCGGACTCCACGCTGGAGCTGTACCGCGCGGCGCTCGCGGTGCGCAAGGAGGTGCCCGGCCTCGGCGACACCCCGATGGAGTGGCTGGACGCACCCGAGGGGGTGCTCGCGCTGTCCCGCCCGGGGTTCGTATGCACCATCAACACCCTCGCGGAGGGGGTGGAACTGCCCGTTCCAGGGCGTGCGCTGCTGTCCTCGGCCCCGCTGGAGTACGGGGCGGGCACGGTGCGCATTCCCGCCGATTCCTGCGCGTGGTGGGCAATCTGCCATGCGACCGGTACAGTCCAGCCCCATGACCGCACGACTCGCTGACATCGCGGCCCAGGCGGGGGTCAGCGAAGCCACGGTCAGCCGCGTTCTGAACGGCAAGCCCGGCGTGGCGGCGGCCACCCGCGAATCCGTCCTGGCCGCGCTCGACGTGCTCGGGTACGAGCGGCCGGTGCGGCTGCGGCAGCGCAGCGCGGGGCTGGTGGGCCTGATCACCCCCGAGCTGGAGAACCCGATCTTCCCCGCGCTCGCCCAGGTGATCGGGCAGGCGCTGACCCGCCAGGGCTACACCCCGGTGCTGGCCACCCAGACCCCGGGCGGTTCGACGGAGGACGAGCTGACCGAGATGCTGGTGGACCGCGGGGTGGCGGGGATCATCTTCGTCTCCGGGCTGCACGCGGACACCAGCGCCGATATGCAGCGCTACGACCAACTGCACGGCCAGGGCGTGCCGTTCGTCCTGGTCGACGGCTACTCCCCCAAGGTGCGGGCGACCTTCATCTCGCCCGACGACCGGGCGGCGATGCTGCTGGCGGTGACCCATCTGGCCTCGCTCGGCCACACCCGGATCGGGCTGGCGCTCGGCCCCAAGCGGTTCGTGCCCGTACTGCGGAAGATCGAGGGTTTCCAGCGCGCGATGCACGAACAGCTGGGGGTCGCGCCCGAGAAGTCCGAAGAGCTGATCCAGCATTCGCTCTACACGCTGGAGGGCGGCCAGGCGGCGGCCGGCGCGCTGATCGAACGCGGCTGCACGGCGGTGGTCTGCGCAAGCGACATGATGGCGCTCGGCGCCATACGGGCGGCCCGGCAGCAGGGCCTGGCCGTACCGCGGGACATCTCGGTGGTCGGCTTCGACGACTCGACGCTGATCGCCTTCACGGACCCGCCGCTGACCACCATCCGCAAGCCCGTGCAGTCGATGGGCCAGGCCGCGGTGCGGGCCCTGCTGGAGGAGATCGGCGGCACCCCGGCCCCGCCCAGCGAATTCGTCTTCCTCCCGGAGCTGGTGGTCCGCGGCTCCACGGCCTCGGCCCACGGGGCGGGGGCCCGGGGCGGCGGAACGTAGGCGGGGCACGGGCGGGACATGGGCGGGGCATGGGCGCGGGACATAACCGGGCGTACGGCGGACTACGCCACATGCGGGGCGGACCGGAGTAGGACATAAGGCGTCAAGACCGGCCCGAAGGGCGATCTGCCGCTGGGCCGCTTCTGGCAGACTGTTGCCCTATGGGTGAAACGACTGTGAGGACTCTGGCAAGCCGGACGGCCACTCCGTCACCCATCGAGGGGAGCCAAGCGGGTGCCGGTACGCGCCCAGCGCCACCCCAAAGGCTCCTGGACCGGCTCCGCACCCCCCGCAGACCCCGGCTCTGGTTCGAGATCGTCCTCGTCGCCGTCAGCTACTGGACGTACTCCCTGATCCGCAACGCCGTCCCGGAGCAGCGACATGAGGCGCTGCGCAACGCCGACTGGATCTGGGAGTGGGAGCACCAACTCGGCATGGCCTTCGAGTACGACGTCAACCACGCGATCGACTCGGTCGACTGGCTGATCGTAGGAATGAACTACTACTACGCCACGCTGCACTTCATCGTCACCCTCGGCGTGCTGCTGTGGCTCTACCGCTGGCACCCCGGCCGGTACGCCGCCACCCGGCTGGTGCTCTTCGCGACCACCGGCGTGGCGCTGCTGGGCTACTACTTCTTCCCGCTGGCCCCGCCCCGGCTGATGGCCGGGGGCCACTTCATCGACACCGTCGTGGCGCACGACACCTGGGGGTCGATGGCCTCGGGGAACCTGGCCAATATGTCGAACCAGTACGCGGCGATGCCGTCGATGCACATCGGCTGGTCGCTGTGGTGCGGCGTCACCATCGCCGTACTGGCCCGCCCGGTGTGGGTGAAGGCGCTGGGGCTGCTGTACCCGGCGGCCACGCTGGTGGTGATCGTGGCGACGGCCAACCACTTCTGGCTGGACGCCGTCGGCGGCGTCATCTGCCTGTCGTTCGGCTTCACCCTGTCGCGGCTGTGGTACGGCAGGCTCCCCTACCGGCTGCCGCGGTATGTGGCGGAGGGAAGCGTGGCTGTCAAGGCGGCTTGATCGCACCCGCCCGAGCCGCCATTCTGGCTCCGAATTCAGGGGCTCGATCACCGGCTCGACCATCGCGCGGGGGCGGCGGTCCGCGTCGCGCGCATCCCCGCGCACGTACCTGTGCGCACTGCCGCGGGCCCGAGGACACAGGACATGAAAGGGACACCGGCACGTGCACACCGCTGACGCCACGCCGGCACCGGCCACCGCACTCAGGCTGCCACGGCCCCGCTCGGGCTCCGCGCCCCTCCCGGACTCCACCGACCTCCCGGACACCGACGGGTCATGCTTCCGGCTGGTGGCCACCGACCTCGACGGCACGCTGCTGCGCACCGACCTGACCGTCTCGGCCCGTACCCGCGCGGCGCTCGCCCTCGCGGACCGCGCCGGGGCGCGCCATCTGGTCGTCACCGGCCGGCCGGCCACCTCCTGCCGGGAGTTCCTGGTCGCCATCGGCTATCAGGGGCTCGCGGTATGCGGTCAGGGCGCGCAGTTGTACGACGCCTCGGCGGACCGGCTGCTGGTCTCCGCGGCGCTGGACCTGGACCTGGCGCGGGCGGTGGTCAAGCGCACCGAGGAGGAGTTGGGCGGGCGCCCGCTGGAGCTGGCGGTGGTCACCGCCGCGCCCGAGAACCGCTTCGTGATCACGCCGCGCTTCACCGACCGGATGCGCCCCGACTGGGGGCTCGTGGGCAGCCGGGAGGAGCTGTGGGCACAGCCGATCGAGAAGGTACTGATGCGCCATCGCGAGCTGCCCGACGCCCGGGTCGCGGCGGCCGCGGCGCTGGCGGGCGGGGACGAGGTGTCGGTGACGCACTCCGAGAAGGGCATGATCGAGGTGCTGCCGGCGGGGGTGGACAAGGCCGTGGGGCTGGGGCGGGCGGCGGAGCGTATGGGCTTCGCGCCCGAGGACACGATCGCCTTCGGCGATATGCCGAACGACATCCCGATGCTGGAGTGGGCCGGGTACGGGGTGGCGATGGGCAACGCGCACCCGGGCCTGATCGCCGTCGCGGACGAGGTGGCTCCGGACCATGACGAGGACGGGGTGGCGGCGGTCCTGGAGCGCCTGTACGGCCGCCCCTGACCGAGCCTCTTGACCTATCATCCACAACTAAACAGAATTTCTAAAGTGCACCCTGAACCCAGCCACCCCGAACCTGAACCCCACTACCTGGACGAGCGATCCGGCGCCCGCTACCCGCTCACCGACCCGCGCTGGTGCGGCGACGACGGCGCCCCGCTGACCGTCTCGCCCCTGCCCGGCATCACCCGCGAGGACGTGGACACCGGCACCCGTTCGCTGTGGCGCTACCGGGCGGCCCTGCCCGTGGACATCGCCGCCCCGGTGTCGCTCGGCGAGGGCTGCACCCCGCTGGTCGAGAAGGTCTGGGGCGAGGTCCCGGTCCGCTTCAAGCTGGAGTGGTTCAGCCCCACCGGCAGCTTCAAGGACCGCGGCACCAGCGTGATGATCTCCCTGCTGGCGCAGCGGGGCGTGCCGGAGGTCATCGAGGACAGCTCCGGCAACGGCGGCTCCTCCGTCGCGGCGTACTGCGCGGCCGCCGGCATCCGGGCCACGATCCTCGCCCCCGAAGCCACCTCCCCCGCCAAGGTGCTCCAGAGCCGCGCGTACGGGGCGCGGGTCGAGCTCGTCCCGGGCGACCGGGACGCCACCGCAGCGGAGGCGCTGCGCCGGTCGGAGCGCACGTACTACGCGAGCCACAACTGGCACCCGTTCTTCCTCCAGGGCACCAAGACCCTCGCGTACGAGCTGTGGGAGGACCTGGGCTTTGCGGCCCCGGACAATGTCATCACCGTGGCCGGCGCCGGCTCCACCGTCCTGGGCTGCGACATCGGCTTCTCCGAGCTGCTGGCCTCCGGCCAGATCCGGCGCCGCCCCCGGCTGCTCGTCGCCCAGCCCGCCAACTGCGCCCCCATCCACGCGGCGTTCCACGACCGGGCCGCCGCGCCCTTCGCCCCCACCGTCGCCGAGGGCACCGCCATCCGCGAGCCCATCCGGCTGCCGGAGGTCGTCCAGGCCGTCCGCCGCTCGGACGGCGACATGGCGGCCATCCCCGAGGACGACATCGCCACCGCGGTCCGCCGCCTGGCCGCCATGGGCCTGTACGCGGAGCCGACCAGCGCGACCGCGGCCGCCGCGATCGACGTCTTCCGCGCCCGGGGCGCGATCCGCCGGGGCGAGACGACCGTCGTACTGCTGACGGGCTCGGGGCTCAAGGCGGCGACCGCGATGAACGCCCTCTTCACCGATCAAGGCTTCGCCGATCAGGGAGGCAGACCATGACCGCCGAGGACGACCTGCTGCTGCGCGAGGCCGAGAAGATCGTCGTCGCCATCGGCCGGATGTTCCCGGGCCTGTGCGAGGTCGTGCTGCACGATCTGCGCGACCCCGAACACGCCATCCGGGCCATAGAGAGCAATCTCTCCGGCCGCTCCGTCGGCGACCCCGCCACCGAACTCGGCATCGCCCGTATCCAGGACCCCGGCTTCCCGGACATCGTCCAGAACTACCCCAACCGCTTCCCCGACGGCCGCCCGGCCAAAAGCACCTCGATCGGCATCAAGAACAGCGCGGGCGAATACATCGCCGCCATCTGCCTCAACCTCGACGTCTCGCTGTTCGCCAGCGTCGCGCGCAGCCTCAACAACCTGGTCAGGACCGACGACCAGGAACAGCCCCTCACCGAAACCCTGCGCGCCCGCACCGCCGACGAACTCCGCACCGTCATCGAGGAATTCGCCGCGGCCCGCGGTCACACGGCGCGCAGCCTCGGATCCGCCGCGAAGAAAGAGCTCGTACGCTCTCTCAAGACCCGCGGCTTTCTTCAGGTCAAGCACTCCGTGCAGGTGGTGACGGAGCTGCTGGGGGTGTCCAGGGCGACGGTCTACAACTACCTGCGCTCAGCCGGCTAGACCCGCCCGGTGTGGGTTGTCGACCAGCGCATTCCGCCGACCACATGCTCGAGATGGGCCGGGTGGCCCACCGTGAACGTAAAGTCGCTGCAGGGAAGCTCCTCGAAGGGGCGGGTGCCTATGAGCATCCATGTCCGCCAGTCCGACAGATCGGCCTCGCCCTCCAGAGTGGCGATATCGTCGAGGTCTCCCTCTCCCCATGGCTCGTCCGGGTGTTCCAGCGCCGCGACCTCACTCCACAGGGGGACATTACGGATCGGGCCCGTCTCGTAGGAGGTCACGATCTCGAAGGCCCGGCAGGAGAACTCGACGGGGTCGCTCTCCGTCAAGACATAGTGAGAAATGCCGTCATACCCGGACCCACCCCCCAGTTCCTCTCCGTACACGGCTTTCGCCGTACGCCGGGGAATGAGCACGCTTATGCCGTCGTCCGCGAGCAGATATCCGTCGTCGGTGACCCGTATCTTCTTGCCGCGGATGGCGTCGTAGAGCTCGCGGAACTCATCCTTCATCCGCATACCGGCCACGATCTCCATGCCCCGCTCCGTGGAATACGGATACCGGTCCGGGCGGCTGGGCATGCCGTCGCCGTCCCTCAGGAACCCGTTCGACAGCAGGAACCACGCGTCCACCAGCAGGGCCAGCGGGAAAGGCGGCCCCTTGGGGACGAAGGCGGCATCGGGGTTGATGATGTGCAGCCTCCCGCGCACGGTGCATTCCTCGACACTGTCGATGGACACGGCGAACAGATCGGTCACGATGGGCGCCCTTTCCCCTGGAAGGCGATGGCCGGCGACGGTTGCCGCAGCGCCATGACGGTAACTACTCGCTCTGACAACGGCTTACGACCCGCACCGCGGTGACCGCCTCGGCGGCAACTCACACCGGCCCCGGCAGGTCCATCGACGCGAGCCTGGCCGAATCGATCACGACCGCGATACGGGCGATCCGGCCCTCGACGACGGTGAACGCCATGACCGAGAGCGGGGTGCCGTCCTCGTGCCAGGACACGATCCCGGGCTCCCCGTTGACGAGCGCCGCCCGCCCCCGCGGGGCCGTACCGGCGGACAGCCGCGCCCTGGCGGCGACCTGGGTGGCCCCGAGGACGACGGCCACACCATCGGGGGTTTCGACGGTCAGCCTCACCTCGGGGTCGAGTACGCGCAGCAGCCCCTCGAAGTCGCCGTGGCGGGCCGCCGTCAGGAAGGCCTGGACCACCGCTCGCTGCTCCCGCCCTCCGGATATCGGCCGCTGGGCTGTGTGTACTTTCCGACGGGCGCGGCTGGCGAGCATCTTGGTGGCGGCGGTGGACTTGCCGAGGATCTGACTGATCTCGTCGAACGGCACCGCGAACAGGTCATGCAGTACGAACGCCAGCCGCTCGCTCGGCCCGAGTGAATCCAGGACGACCAGAAGCGCGAGCCCGACCGAGTCGGCGAGCGCCACATCGTCCTCCGGCGCGGGTCCGTCATCGACCGTCACCACGAGCTCGGGCAGCCGGTCGTCGTAGGACGCCGCGGGGTGGGCCTGACGCGAACGCAGGACATCGAGGCTGATCCGTCCGACCACCGTGGTCAGCCAGCCGGCGAGGTTGTGGATGGTCGCCGTGTCCTGGCGGGAGAGCCGCAGCCAAGCCTCCTGTACCGCGTCCTCGGCGTCGGCATGCGATCCCAGCATGCGGTAGGCGACCGCGCGCAACCGGCCGCGCTGGGCCTCGAACGCCTTGGCCACCGGGTCCGTCGGGCTGGTGTCGGGCATGTTGTTACCTTCCTCGGATCCGCTCCGTCATGGGGATGACGTGCCCGAACGGGCACAGGTAACCGATGAAGGAGCGAGATCGATGGAAGCACGCATGAAGGGCCCGGTGAACGCCGATGTCCTCACCGGGATCCAACACCTCATGAAGGCGATTCACGGCTCCGGCGCCGACCCGCTCGTACTCGAACTGGTCCATCTGCGCGCCAGCCAGATCAACGGCTGCAGCCCGTGCGTCTTCGCCGGGGTCGAGTCGGCCAAGAAGTACGGAGAGACCGATGAGCGGCTGCACAACGTGGTCACATGGCGCGAGACGCCTTTCTTCACCGAGAAGGAACGGGCACCGCTCGCCCTGACCGAAGCCGCCACTCGGATCCAGGACGGCGCGCCGGGGGTGACCGACGAGATCTGGGACGCCGCCGCCGACCACTTCGACGAGAAGCAGTTGTCCGCGATCATCATGAACATCGCGATGACCAACTTCTTCAACCGGATCAACCACACGATCCGCGAGCAGGCCGGCAAGACCTGGTGAGTTGAGCGGGGCGCCCCTGAAGGTTCGGCTGTCGCCCGCTAGCTTCTCTGCAGCGTGCGAGTGACACCCGCGATGATGGCGGTCGTCAGCACCCAGCCGAAGGCGATCAGCAGGTAGGCCAGCCACTGGAGGCTGTCGTTCGACCAGTACCAGGCCGTGCGCTGGCCCAGACCACCGATGGGGATCAAGAGGTCGAGTGTGTAGACGAGGGGTTGGAACGGGGCGCCTTCGCCCTGTTTGACCGGGATGGGGGAGTGAGCGCCGAAGGAGAGCGTGCCCAGCAAGGTCAGCGCGAGGAGCCAGACGCCGGCCAGCCAGGGGCGGTAGCCATAACCGACGGTCACGTCGAGCAAGTGCCCCCACACACGCGTGACCAGGGGCAGAGTTTGACGCCGATGGCGCTGTTTGGCCAGGAGGACGCGGCGGGCGTCGTCGTCATGGCCGCCCTTCCGGTACCAGCTCGCCAACTGCTCGTAGGGCTGTGGGTTGTAGCCCGGGCTGCGTCGTATCCACGCCACCCGGCGTGCCACGGAGTCCGGCTGCCCCGCCGCCTCCCGCCGCTCCCCTGCCTCGTCCCCCTTGACGGAGCCGTAGACGAAGCCGTCCAACTCCACCACGTCCGGCCAGATGTGCTCGCTGTCGTGGAGGTAGGACACCTGCGCGCCCCGCAGGTCCACGGTGCCGGACGGCCGCCGGGCCAGGGTGAGGTCGAAGTCGACGGCCTGCATCCGCAGGGCGTCCAATGACGGGCCGTGGCCGTCGGGCGGCCCGTTCAGGACGGCTCCTTCGAAGGTCAGGTTGTCCGAGATCCGGGCACCCCGCAGCCGTACGGTCCCGTTCGCGATGAACCCGTCGGAGAAGTCGAGCGTCGAGGCCACGGCGTTGTCCAGGGCGAGCGCCACCCCGCGCCGACCGGGGCGCTCCAGTAGTGCACCCCTCATATGCAGTCCGCCTGGCAACTGTGCCCCCATGAGGCGGACTTCGCCGTGCGCGACGAACCCGTCCCCGCAGTAGACGCCGCCCTCCGCGACCAGCCCGCCGGCGGACACCGCCCACTCGCGCGGTGCGGTGATCTCAGCTCCGTTGAGGTTCACGGCACCGCTCACGTGGCCGTTGATGAGCGACAAGGCGGTGACCCTGCGGTGGAAGGGCGAGGCAGAGCCGCTTTCCAGGCGAGAGCGGCGCAGGTCGAGGCGTCCCTCGATACGGATCATGCCGACTTCCACGCCCGGCACCCGGCTGCCCACGATCGCGATCGACTGGGTCGACGCTCCGGAGAGATCCACACCCTCCTCGAACCAGCAGTCCTCGAGCCAGAGGGCGTGAGCGATCTGCGCGCCGGCCAGGTTGAGGTGCCCGGATATCCGCCCCCCGGCGAGCCTCAGACACGCTACCGCGCCCGGCTGTGCGGTGTTCGCACCCAAGAGGAGCGCCACGATCACGGCGGCCCGAACCGTCCGCCCGAGGCCCCACTGCCGACCCTCGGCGACACGGTCGTCCTCGGGCACCCCCGTACGCAGGTCCACGCGGCGTCCCTCGGGGAACGCGTCCCACAGCTCGCGCTCCGGTGATGTCAACTCGTCGTAGGAGAGCACTCATGCAGAGTAGTGATCTTCCTCCGTGCTCGCCCTGCCCCCGCGCGCGTCAGAGGGCCGCCGCGTCCACCGCCTTCTGGTGTGGCTACTCTCGTCCCTCCATCGATGCATCGATCGTGACCGCAGGAGAGCAGGCCATGCGCAACGCCGCCGTAACGCCCGAGGGCGACCGGATCCGCTGGGTCGAGCTGCCGGGGCAGGAGCCGCCACGCGTCTACGTACACGGCCTGGGCGCCACATCGCCCGCCTACTTCGCGGAGGTCGCGCTGCACCCCCTCCTGGCCGGCCGCCGCTCGCTGCTGATCGACCTGCTGGGTCACGGCATCAGCGACCGGCCGACGGACTTCGACTACACGCTGGAATCACACGCCGATACGCTCGCCGCGGCGCTGGCCGGCGCAGATGTCACCGGCGCCGAACTGATCGCCCACAGCATGGGCGGCTCGGTGGCCATCGTCCTCGCCGCCCGCCACCCCCATCTGGTCTCCCGCCTGGTCCTCGTCGACGCCAACCTCGACCCGATCCCGCGCAAGCCCGGCTCTTCGGGCAGCAGCGGTATCGCCGCGTACACGGAAGAGGAGTTCCTGGCGGGCGGCTGGCAAGAGGTCCGCGACCGGGTCGGCCCCCACTGGTGGTCCACGATGCGCCTGGCCGGCCGCGAGGCACTGCACCGCAGCGCACTCCACCTCACCCGCGGCACCGTCCCCACCATGCGCGAGCTGCTGCTCGACCTGAAGATCCCCCGCACCTACCTGCTCCCCGAGGCCGACGCCCCGCTCCCGGGCACCGAAGCGCTCACCGAGGCCGGAGTGTCCGTCGTCGCGATCCCGGACTGCGGACACAACATCATGCTGGACAACCCGGACGCCTTCGCCCACGCGACAGCGACGGCACTCGCGGCCCCTGTCCGGGGTTGACCCGCCGCGCGCCCACGGGCCGCTCCCATCTCGTGCCGCCGTCGGCTCACACCGGCGGTGTCGACGGACACCGGCCGGCCCTCGTCTCCCTGATGGGCCCCGGAATCGGCGACAATCATGGATGTGCTCGGCGGCGTCGCCAACGCGGAGCTGCGCGAGGATCAGGTGCGGCTCGTGTCCGGGCTTCCCGGGGTGATGGCCCTGATGACGAACCCCTGGGCGGCCGCGTATGGCTCCGCCGAGTTCCTGAGGACGTGGGCCGAGCAGCCCGGCTTCCGGCTCCTCAAGTAGTCGCTACTGCGGGAGTCGGTCGAAGTCGCCGCGCTTGACGCCTCGTATGAAGGTGGCCCACCGGGCCGGGGCGGTGGTGATGACGGCGGTCGGGTCGTCGCTCTCGCGCAGGAGTATGAGGTTTCGGGGTGACGCGGCGACTTCCACGCAATCGGAGCTGACCTGACCGCTACTGAAGCTTGACTTCCGCCACGAAGGCATGAATGGGGTTCCCTTCACAGTAGGTACAGCAAGTGCTGGATGAGCTGGAGCGAGTCTCGCTTCGTATAGCACTCGCGCCCAGCCCGAAGCGCAATCGGCGACAGCGCCACCGCACTCAGGTGCTCGAAGGCGGCGTTGTACTGGGCCAGGTGCTCCCGGTCGCCGAGGAAGACGGACGAGACCGGATGCTCGACGTAGACGGTACTCAGCTCTGGCACCCGGCCGTCCAGGATGCCGAAAGGGGCGCCAGGGGTAGCGGCCGCGTTGACGGCCGCCTGGAATGGGAGCAACTGAATGCGCACCTGAGGCAGCTCCGCCATCTTGACAAGATGCTCGATCTGACGACGCATGACGTCAGCGGACACGAACTGCATGAGCAGAGCGGCCTCATGGATGACCGCATGGCCCGGTGGGTGGCTGAGCTTAAGGCTGGCTCCGCTGCGCTCCGCCGCAACTGCTGCCGCGCGGTGGCCAAGCCGGTCAGTCCAGCGGTGCGCTCGACTGGGTGCGCGAGCGCGACGAACGGGCCGGCGACCGCTAGGCGGCATGGTCCTAACGCCGCGCGCGGGCATCGTCTCGCGCCTTCGGCGCACAGCGGCCAACAGCGGGAAGGGGCGGGGGCGCCGGGGGCTTCGTCGCCGTCCAGCCCAAGGGGTCCGGTTCGGGCCTTCCACCCGCCTGCTCTTAAAAAAGTGCTTGCTCTACATCAAGTACTGCATCAAGTGTTTTTCTGAGAGCAGGTGGCGGGAGAGGCGATCCCGTCCCCCGGTGCCCGCCCATCCGTCGCGCTCCCAGGCCCCCGTTGAGCGCACCGCTGGTCCCCTCGATCGGCCACCGCGCGGCAGCAGCTGCGGCGGAGCGCAGCGGAGCCTGTCCTGAGCTCAGCTACTCGCCGGGCCGAGGAATCGGGACAACGGGTCGGCCGCCGCCTTCCCCCTTCTCGCCGGCGCTTTGGACCCGGAGGGTCCGAGACGAAACCCGCACCCGCCCGAACCGAATGCCGCGAGACGGCGCACAGGCGCAGGCGAAGCGAAGCCCACCGCGCAGCGAAGCGCACCCGCACCCGCACCCGCACCCACGAGGCCGACGACGAGTCAAGCCGCGTGCACGAGGGCCAGGAACGGCAGTATCACGGCGGCCACCTCGTCCGGTACTTCCTCGGCGAGGTCGTGTCCGGCGTCGAAGACGTGGCCGGTGACGTCGTGGGCCATGAGCCGCATCTGGGTCTCGTTGCGGTCGCCGATGAAGGCCGAGCCGCCGAGGGCGAGTACCGGGATGTCCAGCTTCTTCCGGGCTGCCTGACGGTTCTGTTCGGCGTCGATGAGCATGGCCCGGTAGATGGCCAGCATCGAGCGGATGCCGCCGGGCATGGAGTAGCAGCGTACGTATTCGTCGACTGCTTCGGCGGTGGCTGTGTCTGGGTGGCTGCGTTCGTTCTTGAGCATGTACGTGATGAGTTCACGCTCGTGCCCGGCGATCAGCATCTCGGGGACGTCCGGCTGGAAGTAGAAACCCAGATGCCACAGGTGCATCCCGCTCAAGACGTTCTCGGGGGTGAGAGCGGTGTGGTCCTCGAAGCCGAACCCGGGGAACAGCGCCTCGGCGAAGACCAGGGCGTTGACGTGAGCGCGGTGGCGGGCGGCGAGTTGGTAGCCGATGACCGCTCCCCAGTCCTCTCCCATCACGCTGTAGGACTCGTGGCCGAGGTGGGCCATCAGCGCGGCGATGTCGTCGCTCATTGTCGCCGAGTCGTATCCGTCCGCGGGGTGGGCGGAGTCGCCGAGGCCGCGGAGGTCCGGTACGACGACGGTGTGATGCGGCGTCAGTTCGGGGACGAGGTGTCGCCAGTGGTAGCCGGTCTTGGGTACGCCGTGCAGCAGCACCACCGCCGGGCCGGAGCCACCGGTCCGGTAGTGCAGACTCGTTCCGTTGGTGGTGGCACGGCCCGTGCTGACGGGGGCTCCGTGGTGGTCGAAGGTCATACCCTGTCAGCTCTCCTGGTGTGCTTCGCGGCGAATGTCGATCACGAGGCCGCTCGGTCCGTTCCTGGTCGCGGTCACTGGACCGGCGTGATGACCGGCGGGGCGCAGGACGACGTTGTCCGGGTAGAGCCGGCCGAGCAGGGCCAGAACGACGGTGTTGTCCTGCGCGGTGGCGTCCAGGGTGGCATCGCCGCCCTCCGTCCACACCAACCCCGGTGCGCGCAGTACGGCCCACGTGTCCGCGGTTCGGGTGTCGCCGGGTGCCTCGGGGTGTGCGGCGGGGTCCTGGCGGTGGGCGAAGCGGTGGCCGCGTAGGCATTGGCCGAGGTCGACGCGGGCGGTGGCGTCGTTGTGGGCCGCGTGGGTCACTTCGACGTGGGCGGTGCGGGTCCCGTCGACGACCGGTTCGGCCACGATACGGGCGGTGATCGGCCCCGGAGTTCCGGTGGTGGGCGACAGGTGCTCGATGAGCGTGCGGGGTGCGGCGTAGTAGTCCCGCACCTCGGCGACGTAGGTGGCGGATTCACCGGCAGCCGGGTCGGGGCGCCAGGTCAGCAGGTGTCGGGGCGCGGTGAGGGGTGGCGCGTCGACGACGGCGGGCAGGACGGTGCCGCCGTCGTGGTCGAAGCCGTAGCCTTCGGGGCGCGAGCCGTCGGGGCCGGAGCTGCCGGTGATGGTGTGGCGGGCGAAGTTCACGATGCTGGTGTGCCGGATCTGGCGGACCAGGAGTTCGGTGAGGAAACGGTCGCGGGCCGGCTCGGTGTGCCGCAGTCCGGTCGGCGTGACGCGGAGCGGGACGTCCTGCCAGTTGGTGAAGGGCAGCAGGGCGTCGCGCAGCAGGACCATCTGGTGCAGCCATTCGTTGTACAGCTGCATCGTGACGGGGCCGCCGCGGCGGCCCATGAGCAGGTCGGTCGCGGGGTGGGTGAGCAGATGGCCGTAGCAGTGGCTGCGGACGGCGAGTGGGCCCGCGGGCAGTGATATCCGGTGGGTGAGCAGCCGGTCCAGAGCCGCTGTCGCCCATGAGGCGATCTCCCGGCCGATGGTCTCGGCCTGTGCGCCCAGTTCGCGGGTCGCCGAGGCGGCGTCGGGACCGAGGGCCAGTGGCAGCGAGGTCTCCCGGGTGCCGAGGCCGAGCGTCGCGTGGATCTGGGCGCCGAGTATCTCGCGGTCGACGCTTTGCAGGGCGTCGACGACGCCCTGCAGCAGCGGTTCGGTGCCGGTGAAGAACTCGCGGGCGGTCATGGTGCCCGTCGCCGGGAAGGTGTTCCATCGGTTGCCGCCGAGGGCGGGTGTGGTCGAGGTCCGTGAGGGGGGCATGGGTCCTCCGGGTGTCGATAATTTTTCTGGAGCGTCCGATACAGATTGAGGGCATGAAAAAGTCAGTCGAGGGTCGCCAGCGCGACCTCCACAAGGGGTTCGAGGGCGCGCTGGTCCGGTGTGACCTTCGAGGAGACAAGCAGCCCGTTGAGGAAGGTGACAAGGAAGGCGGCGAGGGTGTGCGGGTCGTGCCGCGGCGCGATCTCGCCGCGCTCCGCCGCCACCCGCAGCACTTCGGCAAGCGCCTCCTGGCTGGCGCCCAGTACGTCACGCACGGTGCGCCGAGTGGCCGCGTCCTCCGGTACGCGTTCGCAGGCGGCGTTGATCAACAGGCAGCCCCGGCCGTCGCGTTCGACGGCGATCCGGATCCGCTCGACCAGCATCGTACGGATCGCCGACCGGGCGTCCGCCCCCTCGTCGAGGCTGCGTAGCGCGGCCGCCGCGAACGTGGTGCGGTAGTGCTCCAGCGCGGCCCGGTACAGGCCGTCCTTGTCGCCGAACGCGGCGTAGAGGGAGCCCTGACCGATCCCGAGGTGCCGGGTCAGGTCGCGCACCGAGGTGCCCTCGTATCCGCGCGCCCAGAACAGCTCCATCGCGCGGCTCACCGCCGCCTCGGTGTCAAACTCCCGCGTCCTTGCCATGCGTTCACCATAATCTATCTGGATCGAGTGCTCAAGAAAGCGCCCCCGGCCGTGGCCGGGGGCGTGCCAAGGGCCGCTACGCGCCGCCTTCCGCCGTCCAGATCCTGCTGCGCAGATCCGTACCGCGCAGCACCTGCACCCGCCATGGCTCGATGCGCACCACGTGGTACTCCGGGTCCGTCGGTCCGCCGTGCCAGTAGCCGCGGGGGTCGTAGCCGACGCCGGGTGGGCTGCCCTTGCGGTAGAGCTCCCAGACGGGGAGGAGTACCCGCGCCCGGGGGCGGTTCTTCCTATCGACGGTGATCATGGTCGCGTACGCGATATCGCCGATGTACTGGAAGAACTCGCCCTCCACATCCGAGAAGGAGCCGACCTTCAGCGTCATGTCGCCGCCGCCCCGTCACGGGGCCGACCGCGGAGGCCGAAGGCACTGATGAGCGTGGCCGCCCCGGCCGCGATCAGCGGGACGAACAGGGCGGCGTGGTAGCCGTCGAGCAGGGCCTGCGGGGATCCGTCCGCGCCCGTGGCGGCGACGTTGACGGCGGTGACGGTGGACAGGCCGAGGGCGGCGCCGAACTGGAAGGAGGTGTAGAGCAGACCTCCGGCCAGGCCCTGCTCCTCCTCCTGGACGCCTTCGGTCGCGATGATGGTGAGCGGGCCGTACGCCAGGGAGAAGGCCAGGCCGAGGGCGATGAAGCTGGGGAACATCGCCGCGTACGTCCAGTCCTCGCCGACCGGCAGGAACAGGGCGTACGACAGCGCGGCCAGCACCAGGCCGCCGAAGACGACCCGCGCGTTGCCGAAGCGGTTGACGAGCTTGGGGGTGAGCGTGGGTGAGAGCGCGGCGTCGATACCGATCACCAGGAGCGCGAGGCTGGTCTCGACCGTGGACCAGCCGCGCAGCTCCCGCAGGTACAGCACGGCGATGAACTGGAAGCCGAAGAAGCCGCCGGCGAAGAACAGCGCGGAGAGGTTGGCGCGTACGAGGGCGCCGCTGCGGAAGATCCCCAGCCGCACCAGCGGCGCGGCCGCCCGGCGTTCGGTCAGTACGAAGGCGGTGAGGAGTACGAGGCCGGCGGCGAGCGTGCCGAGCGTCTGGCCGAGGCCGGTGTGGGCGGCGCGTTCGACGGCGAGGACGAGGAGCACGATCGCGCCGGTGACGGTGAGCGCCCCGAGCAGATCGACGCGCTGTCCGGTGCGTTCGGGCCGCGGGGACTTGGGGACCAGGGCCAGCGCGGCGATCAGGATGAGGAACGACAGGACCACGGGCGCGAAGAACACCCAGCGCCAGTCGGCCGAGGTCAGCAGCCCGCCGACGACCAGGCCGACGGAGAAGCCACCGGCCGCGGTGCCGGAGTAGATCAGGAGGGCCTTGTCGCGCTGCGGCCCCTCCTCAAAGCTGGTCGTGATGATGGACAGTCCGGCCGGAGTCATGAACGCGGCCGCGACCCCGGTCACAAAGCGGGCGACGATGAGCGTCGGTCCACCGTCGGCGAAGCCGCCCAGGCCGGAGAAGAGCAGGAAGACGGTCAGCCAGAGCAGGAACATCTGCCGACGGCCGAAGAGGTCCGCCGCTCTTCCGCCCAGCAGCATGAACCCGCCGTAGCCCACGACGTACGCGCTCATCACCCACTGCAGCTCACCGGTGGACATCCCCAGGTCGGCGCGGATCGACGGCAGGGCCACATTGAGCATGGCCACATCGATGCCCTCCAGGAAGATCGCTCCGCACAGCACGAAGAGCACACCCCAGCCGCGCCCGCTCAAGCGGGCGGCACCGGACTCGGGGACGGTCTCCCGCGGTGGTGACTCGGACGGCGCAGACGGCGTGGACACAGCACAGCTCCTTGAGAGAAGAAGGAAAGAGGGAAGAAGAGGGGACGCGTCGCACGCGGTTACCGGGACGCCGGTCAGTTCCCTCTTGTTACCGTCTCGATCCTGATGCACCCTGAACGACCGTGGAAGAAGGCACTTTGAAGTCACCGAGTCACTGCACGGGAACCGACGACGACAACGTCCGCCAGTGGGACACCCGGGAGGGCTGTGAGGTCCGGCAGATCCTCGACCGCGTGGCCGACAAGTGGTCGCTGCTCGTCATCGCCCTGCTCGACGTCCGCACCATGCGCTTCACCGAGCTGCGGCGCGAGATCGACGGGGTCAGCCAGCGCATGCTGACCGTGACGCTGCGCCATCTGGAGCGCGACGGGCTGGTGCGCCGTACGGTGCATCCGGTCGTCCCGCCGCGCGTGGACTACCAGCTCACTCCGCTGGGCGCGACGCTGCACGACACCATTCAGGCGCTCGTCACCTGGACCGAGGACCACCAGGACGAGATCGCCGCCGCGCGCACCGCGTACGACCAGTGCGAGGCCAAGGCCGGGGCCGAATCCACGGCCGGGGTCTGAGCCGGTCCCGGTACGCGTACCCGTACGCGTACCCGTATCGGATGCGCCGGGGGGGGCTCCGATCGTTGTCGACCGCCTCTCAGGACGGGACGGGCAGAGGACAAGGGGTAATCGCACCCGCCACGCCCAGGTCACTCCCAGGTCAACCCTTGGAGGGAAGATGGATGCCCCACGCGATGTCCACGCCGGTGAGAAGCGCTATGACTCCGTGGACCTTTCGTCCCTCGCCTTCTGGTCGCAGACCGCCGAGCAGCGGGAGCGGTCCTTCGCCCTGCTGCGCGCCGAGCGGCCGGTGTCCTGGCATCGGCCGGTGGAGGGGAGGTTGTTGCCGGACCCGGATGACACGGGCTTTTGGGCCGTCGTCCGGCATGAGGACATCGTGACGGTCAGCCGCCGCTCCGATCTGTTCGCCTCGTCCGCCGGTGTGCTGCTCGAGAACATCCCCGAGGGTGTGGTCGAAGGCTCCCAGTCCCTGCTCGCCATGGACCCACCCCGGCACACCAAGATCAGACGGCTGGTCAGCGGCGCCTTCACCCCGCGGCACATCCTGGGGATGCGACAGCGGATCGATGCCCACGCGCGGCGGATCGTCACCGAGTTGGCTCACCGCTCCGACGGCAGGGCCGACTTCATGCGGGACTGCGCATCGCTGCTGCCCATGCGCGTGATCTCCGATGTGATGGGCATCCCCCGCGAATGGCAGGACACCGTGGCCGCGACGGTCTCCCGGAGCATCAGCGGCACGGACGAGGAAGGCGGGGAGAGCGGGCACGAGCAGAGCCCGTTGGAGCTTCTGGTCGAGGGCCATCGCAGACTGCGCGACATGGCCCTGAATCTGGCCGGGTTACGGCGTGGCCGCCCGGCCCAGGACCTGATGACCGTCCTGGTCCAAGCCGAGGTCGACGGGGACCGGCTGACCGACGACGACATCGCGGACTTCTTCCTGCTGCTGTGTCTGGCGGGCAACGACAGCACGACGCTGACCATCGGCCACGGGCTCAGGCTGCTCACCGACCTGCCCGAGCAGCGGGCCTGGCTGCTGGCCGACCTCGACGGCCGGATCGGCTCCGCGGTGGAGGAGATCCTGCGCTACGCCACACCCGTGCTGACCTTCCGCCGTACGGCGGTGGCCCCCACCCGGCTGGGCGGCCGGCACATCTCGGCCGGGGACAAGGTGGTGATGTTCTACGCCTCGGGCAACCGCGACGCGGCCGTCTTCCGCGAACCGGACCGTTTTGACCTCGCCCGCGACCCCAACCCCCATCTGTCCTTCGGCGGTGGCGGTGCGCACTACTGCCTGGCGGCCCAGCTCGCCAGGGCACAGCTGAGGATCCTCTTCCGGGAACTGCTGCGGGTCCTGCCCGATATCGAGGCGGGTGAGCCCGAGTTTGTGACCGGGACGTCCATCCACGGAATGACGCGGCTGCCCTGCCGGTTCACGCCCACGGCGGGAGCGCGGTGAGCTCCACGACGGCTGCCGCGATGCCCAGGCCGGGGCCGGAGCCGACCATCAGGACGCGGTCGCCGGGGCCGAGTTCGCCGGCCATGAGCAGATGCTCCAAGGAGACCAGCTGGTCGCCGGCCATCAGGTGGCCCACCCCGCGGCCGAAGCCCCAGGCGGACTGCTCCAGGGTGCGGCTCAGGGAGGACAGCCACGCGTCGGCCAGTTCCCGGTTCGCATGGGCGGTGACGACGCGGGTCATGTCCTCGGCGGTGACGCCCGCCTCGTCGAGGGTTTGGGCCATCAGCTCGCCCTGGGCCTTGATCACCCTCAGCATCCAGTCCTTCGGTGCGTCGTCACCGCCGAGGAATTCCCGCTGCCTGGCGCCCAGGTCGAGCGGCACTGGCCGGGCCGAGCCGGACGGTTCCAGTGGCTGGGTGCCGCGGTGCAGGGCTTCGAGTTCCGGTACGGCCTTGGAGTTGACGGACAGCAGCCGGGCGAAGCCCGCGGACCGGGTGAGCACCAGCGCTGCCGCGCCGTCGGCGAGGAGATAGCCCGGGCTCGCCCGCCAGCGGTCCACCAGAGGTGAGCCCATGTTGTCGGCCGCGACGATCAGCGCCGCCTCGCTGCCGCCGCCCCGAAGGTGCGCCGCCGCCAGTTCGAGGGCCCCGAAGACGCCGTTGCACCCCTGTCGTACGCCCACCGCCAGCAGATCGCCACCGACCGCCTCGCGCATCACATACGACTGCGGAAGCCAGCCGTCGGGGCCGCAGCGGTAACCCTCGACGTAGAGCAGCAGCCCCAGCTCCGAGATATCGCCGCCCCAGCGCCCCAGGGCCGTACGGACCGCGCGGACTCCCATCTCCGGCGCGGGGGTGTCGCCCGCGACGGCCGCGCCGAGCAGACCGGAGCGCTCCGCTTCGGCGGCGTCCAGCCATCCCCGCCGGACGGCCTCGGTCACGCTGACGCTGTCGGGCAGATAGGTCCCGACGGCGGCGATGTACACATCCGATGTCCGCATCTACGTACACCCTTCCGCACCTGTCCGTGGATTCAGGTTCGACTTTTCTCCGTATACGCCGACGCGGAAGAGAGGCGGTCGCTTCCAACTCGAATACACCTCAGCCGACGACGGAGTCCGTGAATTTCTTTTTCCCCTCCCTTGCGACCGTCGAGCGTTGCGGCTACACCTGAAATTCGCTTTTCCCGAAACAGGAGGGCGGCCCCATGGACTTCACACTCAGCGGACAACAACGCGACCGTTGCGCCGGCGTCCTGGCCCGAGCGCAGGCCGCCTTCCCCACCGGGTCGGGCCACCATCGGCCCACGGCGTACCCGGCGCACCCGGCGCACCCGGCGTACACCCGCGCCGAATGGTCCCGCCTCGCCGCCCTGGGGCTGCTCGGGGCGAGCGTGCCGACGGCGGAAGGCGGCGGTGGGCTCGGCGCGTTGGACACCGCGCTCGTCTTCGAGTCCGCCGGCCGCGGCTGCGGGGACACCGGAATTCTGTTCGCCGCCGCCGCTCATCTGTTCGCCTGCGGAATGCCGATCCTCGATTTCGCGCCACCTGATACGCGTAAACGGCTGCTCCCCCGAATGTGCTCCGGGGAGCTGATCGCCGGAAACGCCATGACGGAGCCGGAATCCGGCTCGGATGTGGCCCGGCTGGCGGTGACCGCGCGGCGGGTCACGGACGGTTTTCTGCTCAGCGGCACAAAGAGCTTTGTGAGCAATGGACCGGTGGCCGATGTGTTCGTGACGTACGCGACCACCGATCCGCAGGCCGGGCATCTGGGGGTGACCGCGTTCGTCGTCGAGCGTGGCGCGCCAGGGCTGGCCGTGGGGCAGCCGCTGGACAAGATGGGGCTGCTGTCGTGTCCCGCCGCGGCGGTGACGTTCGACGACTGCTTCGTACCGGACGAGCAGGTGCTCGGCGCCCCCGGCCAGGGCGGCGCGATCTTCCAGCACTCCATGCGGTGGGAGCGGTCCTGCCTCTTCGCGGTGTATCTGGGAGTGCAGCAGCGGCTGCTCGACCGGTGCGTGGAGCACGTACGGCAGCGCCGGCAGTCCGGCAGGCGACTGGCCGAGTTCCAGTCGGTGAGCAACCGGGTCGTCGATATGAAGCTGCGGCTGGAGAGCGGGCGGCTGCTGCTCTACCGGGCGTGCGACGCGCTGGACCGCGACGACCCGGACGCCTCCCTGTGGGTTTCGCTGTCCAAGCTGGCTGTCTCCGAGGCGGCCGTGGCCAGTTCGCTGGACGCCATGCAACTGTTCGGCGGCCGGGGCTATCTGCGCGAGGAGGGCATCGAGGCGGCGGTCAGGGACGCGCTCCCGACGACCGTCTTCTCCGGAACCTCCGAGATCCAGCGGCAGTTGATCGCAAGGAGCATGGGACTGTGAGCCTTGGGACTGTGAGCCTGCACCGGCTGGTGGTCGAAGCGGCCGAACGCACCCCGGAGGCGCCAGCCGTCCACGATATGACCGGCGGCCTCAGCTACGGCCGGCTCGACGCGCTCGCCGACCAGTACGCCGCCGCGCTGCTCGACGCGGGCGTACGGGCCGGGGACCGGGTGCTGCTGTGGACGGGCAAGAGCGCCGACGTGGTCGCGCTGATGCAGGCCGTGCTGCGGATCGGGGCGATCTATGTGCCGGTGACGCCGTCGAACCCGATCGGCCGGGTCCGCCGGATCGTCGCGGACTGCCGCCCGTCGCTGGTGGTGACCGACCTCGACGACGCCCCCGACCCGGCGGACCTGGACCTGGACGGTCCGCGGGTCGCGGTGGTCGACCGCACCGCGCTGCGGGACGCCGCCGAGCCGGGACGACGCCCCGCACACCACCTCGCCGCACCCGACGACCCCGCGTACATCCTCTACACCTCGGGCTCCACCGGCGAGCCCAAAGGCGTCTGCCTGAGCCACCGCAACGCGCTGTCCTTCATCGACTGGGCCGCCGAAAAGCTGCGGCTGCGGCCCGCCGACCGGCTGGCCAACCACGCGCCCTTCACCTTCGACCTGTCGGTGTTCGACCTCTACGGCGCCTTCCGGGCCGGGGCCTCGGTGCATCTCGTCCCCGACACCTTGGCCCACGCACCCGACCAGCTCATCGATGTGCTCGCCCAGCGGCGGATCACCGTCTGGTACTCGGTGCCGTCGGCGTTCCTGCTGTTGCTGCGCGAAGGGCGACTGCTGGACCGGGGGCCACTGTCCCTGCGCGCCTGCGTCTTCGCGGGCGAAGCCTTCCCACTCAAGGACGTCAAGCGGCTGCGCGCGGCCTGGCCCGGCGTACGGCTGCTCAATTGGTACGGCCCGACGGAGACCAATGTCTGCACGTCCTACGAGGTGACCGCCGCCGATCTGGTCCGTACGACGCCGCTCCCGATCGGCGCCGGGTGCTGCGGGAACGACGTACGCCTGGAGCCCCGGCCGGACGGTACGGCCGAGATCGTCGTCAGCGGCCCGACCGTGATGCTGGGCTACTGGGGCCGGCCGCCGCACCACGGCCCGTACCGGACCGGGGACCTCGGCCGCCGCGATACCCGCGGCGATCTGGAGTATCTGGGCCGGTTCGACGACCTGGCGAAGGTGCGCGGGCACCGGGTCGAGCCGGGTGAGGTGGAAGCCGCCCTCGGCGCGCATCCGGCGGTCGGGGATGTGGTGGTACTCGTCTCGGGCGGCAGCGACACGGCACGGCTCCACGCCGTCGTCGTGCCCCGCCCCGGGCAGCGGCCACAACTGCTCGACCTCAAGAGGCACTGCGCCTCGCTGCTCCCCAGCTACATGATCATCGACGCGGTGCACACCGTCGAGGCCATCCCCCGCGGCCCCAACGGCAAGACCGACCGCGCCGCCCTCGCACGGGAGTTGCGGACGAGGGAGCCGGATCGCCGCGCCTGACCGCCCTGCCCCCGCCCCTCAATAGATGGAGTCACCGTGCCCGACACCGAACGCTCGGCCCTGCTGGACACGCTTCTCGGCTATATCCGGCACGAGTTGGTCGCCGATCCGGACCTCGCCGAGATCACCCCGACCACACCGCTGCTGGCCTGGGGCATCCTGGACTCGATCCGGACCGCGCGGCTGCTGGCCCATCTGCGGGACGAACTCGGTGTCCTGGTGCCGGCCACCCATCTGACGGGCGGCCACTTCAAGGACGTGGAGAGCATCGCCGATCTCGTGCTGTCCCTGCGTCAGCCCTCGTAGTCGTAGAACAGCCGGTCCACCACCGCCCGCGCCCGCCGCGTCGTACGGCGGTAGTCGTCGAGCATCTGGCCGACCATACCGGGCCCGTAGCCCAAGTAGCGGGAGACCGCCGCCAGCTCGCGGCTGTCGCCGGGGAACGTGTCGCCGGGGCGGCCACGGACCAGCATGATGCCGTTGCGCGCGCGGGTGGCCAGCACCCATGCCTCGTCCAGGGTCTGCGCGTCCTCCGCGCCGATCAGCTCGGCGGCGTGGGCGGCGGCCAGGGCCTCGCGGGTGCGGGTGGTGCGCAGGCCCGGTTCGGCCCAGCCGTGGCGCATCTGGAGCAGCTGCACCGTCCACTCGACGTCGGACAGGCCGCCGCGGCCCAGCTTGGTGTGGGTGGTGGGGTCGGCGCCTCGGGGCAGCCGTTCGGACTCCATCCGGGCCTTGAGCCGCCGGATCTCGCGGACCGCGTCGTCGCCCAGACCCTCGGCGGGGTAGCGCAGCGGGTCGATCAGCTCGATGAAGCGGGCGCCGAGTTCGGGGTCGCCCGCGACCGGCTCGGCGCGCAGCAGCGCCTGGCTCTCCCACACCAGCGACCAGCGCCGGTAGTAGGCGGCGTACGAGGCGAGGGTGCGCACCAGCGGGCCGGACTTGCCCTCCGGCCGCAGATCGGCGTCGATGGCCAGCGGTGGGTCGACGGTGGGCAGCTGGAGCAGCCGCCGCATCTCGTTGGCCACGGCGAACGCGGCGCGCGCGGCTTCCTGTTCGTCCACGCCCTCGCGCGGCTCGTGGACGAACAGCACATCCGCGTCCGAGCCGTAGCCCAGCTCATGGCCGCCGAACCGGCCCATCCCGATGACCGCGAAGCGGGTGGGCAGCTCGTCGCCCCACTTCGCGCGCACCGCGGCGCGCAGCGCGCCCGCGATCGTCGCGGCGTTGAGGTCGGAGACGGCGTCCCCGACCAGATCGACCATCGCGGTGGGGTCCAGCGGCGGCTCGGCCACCCCCGGCACGCCCGTGGCCGCGGTGGCCGTGGCCGCGGTGGCCGTGGCGCCATGAGCGGCCCCGGCGCCATGCGCGGTCCCGGCCGGCTTCGCCGCCCCGGCGGGGCGGAGCGGGCCCGGGGTGCCCGGCCTGCTGGCCGGGGGCCGCGCGCCGCCGGCCGCCGCGAGCGCCCCGCTGCCCACCGCGCCCGCGCCGCCGGGCGGCGGCAGGCTCACGGACGGCTGTACGGCACCGTTCGCATGGCGCGCGCTCTCGATGATGTCGGCGGCCGCGGTACGGAACAGCTCCCGCCGCCGCACCCCGCGCGCCGCCGCGACCGCCGCCTCCGCGCCCTCGGCGCGGCCGACCGCCGCCAGCGTCTCCTGCTCCAGGTGCGGCCGGCCGCGCGGCCGCAGCCCCTCCGGGTCGCCGAGCAGCGCGACCGCCTCGGGGGCGCGCAGCAGCAGATCGGGGGCGAGCCGCCCCGCGGACAGCACTCGCGCCAGATTCTCCGCGGCGGCGCCCTCGTCGCGCAGCAGCCGCAGATACCAGGGCGTCTTGCCCAGGGCGTCGGAAACCTTCCGGAAGCCCAACAGCCCGGCGTCCGGATCGGCAGAGTCGGCGAACCAGCCCAGCAGCACGGGCAGTAGCGTACGCTGAATCGCTGCTTTACGGGTCACACCGGACGCCAACGCCTCCAAATGTCGTAGCGCGGCGGCCGGATCGGCGTAGCCGAGCGCTTCCAGGCGCTGGCCCGCGGCCGCGGAGCTGAGCCGGGTCTCGCCAGGTTCCAGTTGGGCGACCGCGTCCAGCAGCGGCCGGTAGAACAGCTTCTCGTGCAGCCGCCGGACCTCGCGCGCGTGGCGCCGCCACACCGTGCCCAGCTCGGCCACCGGCTCCGTGCGGAAGCCCAGCGAGCGGCCCAGGCGCCGCAGATCGGCCTCGTCCTCGGGCACCAGATGGGTGCGGCGCAGCCGGTACAGCTGGATGCGGTGCTCCATGGAGCGCAGAAAGCGGTACGCGGCGTCCAGCGCGGCCGCGTCGGAACGCCCCACATAGCCGCCCGCCGCCAGCGCCGCCAGCGCGTCGAGCGTGGTGCCGCTGCGCAGCGCCTCATCGGACCGGCCGTGCACCAACTGCAGTAGCTGGACGGCGAATTCGACGTCGCGCAGGCCCCCGGGGCCGAGCTTGAGCTCACGCTCTATCTCGGCGACGGGGATGTTCTCGACGACGCGGCGGCGCATCTGCTGGACGTCGGGGACGAAGTTCTCGCGCTCGACGGCCTGCCACACCATGGGCGCGAGGGCGTCCACGTACGCCTGGCCGAGCTCCGCGTCGCCCGCGACCGGCCGGGCCTTGAGCAGCGCCTGGAACTCCCAGGTCTTGGCCCACCGCTGGTAGTACGCCAGATGGCTGGACAGGGTGCGCACCAGCGGCCCGTTGCGCCCCTCGGGGCGGAGGTTCGCGTCGACCGGCCAGATGCTGCCCTCGACGGTGGCCTCGGAGCAGATCCGCATCAGCCGGGAGGCGAGCCGGGTCGCGGCCTGCACCGCCTTGCCCTCCTCGGCCCCCGCCACGCCCTCGGCTACGAAGATGACGTCCACATCGGAGACGTAGTTGAGCTCCCGGCCGCCGCATTTGCCCATGCCGATCACCGCGAGCCGGCACGCCGCGGCGTCCTCGGGCTGCTCCTCGGCGGCGATCTCCAGCGCGGCGCGCAGCGTGGCGGTCGCCAGATCGGCCAGCTCGGCGGCCGCCTGGGCCACGTCGGTGGTGCCGCACACATCGCGGGCGGCGATGGCCAGCAGCGCCCGTCGGTAGGCGATGCGCAGCGCGTCGGGCCGGGGCCGCCCCGCCCCGTCCGGGCCCCAGATGCCCTCGGCCAGCGCCCGCTCGAACTCGGGGGTGGTCGGATGCAGATCCGCCGACTCGTACATCACCAGGGCCTGCCAGTCCCCCGGGTGCCGGGCCAGATGGTCGCCCAGCGCCTCGGACGCGCCGAGCACCCCGAGCAGCCGGTCGCGCAGCGGCTTGGCGGTGACGAGGGTGTCCAGCAGCGCCTGCCGCGAACCGCCGGCCGCCCCGTCCGCCGCCGCGCCGTCCGGCAGCGCCTCGACGAGCCGTACGAGCCCGCGCAGGGCCAAGTCGGGGTCCGCGGACGCGCCCAGCGCCTCCAGCAGCACCGAATCGCTCCGTACGCCGGACAGCTCGGGCGAGTCCAGCAGCCGCTGGGCGGCGGAGGCGTCGGTGAAGCCGTGCCGCAGCAGCCGGGTGAAGTTACTGCTTCTGCGTCCCTGCGGTACGGACATGCCGCCGCCTCCCGTGCCTCTCGAGTGCCGCCGCCCATGGCCCCGCGCCACCGGTGACCAGGGCGGGCCCGATGACGAGCCTAGGCCCACGGGCACAGCCCGCGCCTACAGCACCGGCAGGTTCTTCCGCAGCTCGAAGGGGGTGACCTCGGAGCGGTACTCCTCCCACTCCTGCTTCTTGTTGCGCAGGAAGAAGTCGAAGACGTGCTCGCCGAGCGTTTCGGCGATCAGCTCGCTGCGCTCCATCAGGTAGATGGCCTCGCCCAGGTTCTGCGGCAGCGGTTCGATGCCCAGGGAGCGCCGCTCCGCGTCGGACAGCGCCCATACGTCGTCGTCGGCGCCGGCCGGGAGCTCGTAGCCCTCCTCGATGCCCTTGAGGCCCGCGGCGAGCAGCACGGCGTAGGCGAGGTAGGGGTTGGCGCCGGTGTCGAGGGAGCGGACCTCGACGCGGGTGGAGCCGGTCTTGCCGGGCTTGTAGAGGGGCACGCGGACCAGCGCCGAGCGGTTGTTGTGGCCCCAGCAGATGTACGAGGGGGCCTCGCCGCCGGCGCCCGCGGTGCGCTGTGAGCCGCCCCAGATGCGCTTGTAGGAGTTGACCCACTGGTTGGTGACCGCGGAGATCTCCCCGGCGTGGCGCAGCAGGCCCGCGATGAAGGAGCGGCCGACCTTGGAGAGCTGGAACTCGGCGCCGGACTCGTAGAACGCGTTCCGGTCGCCCTCGAAGAGGGAGAGGTGGGTGTGCATACCGGAGCCGGGGTACTCGGAGAACGGCTTGGGCATGAACGTGGCCTGCACGCCCTGCTCCAGCGCCACCTGCTTCATCACCAGCCGGAACGTCATGATGTTGTCGGCGGTGGACAGCGCGTCGGCGTAGCGCAGGTCGATCTCCTGCTGGCCGGGGGCGCCCTCGTGGTGGGAGAACTCGACCGAGATGCCCATCGACTCGAGCATGGTGATGGCCTGGCGGCGGAAGTCCATGCCGATGTTCTGCGGGGTGTGGTCGAAGTAGCCGGAGGAGTCGGCGGGCTCCGGGCGGCTGCCGTCCACGGGCTTCTTGCTGAGCAGGAAGAACTCGATCTCGGGGTGGGTGTAGAAGGTGAACCCGAGGTCGGAGGTCCTGGCCAGGATCCGCTTGAGCACAAAGCGGGGGTCGGCGAACGACGGGGAGCCGTCCGGCATCAGGATGTCGCAGAACATCCGGGCGGTGCCGGGGGCCTCGGCGCGCCAGGGCAGGATCTGGAAGGTGCTCGGGTCCGGCTTGGCGATCATGTCGGACTCGTAGACCCGGGCGAAGCCCTCGATCGCGGAGCCATCGAAGCCGATGCCCTCGTCGAAGGCGCCTTCGAGCTCGGCGGGCGCGACGGCGACGGACTTGAGGAAGCCGAGCACGTCGGTGAACCACAGCCGCACGAACCGGATGTCGCGCTCTTCGAGGGTGCGGAGCACGAACTCCTGCTGCTTATCCATGGTCCCCTATCCTTACAGGTCAGACGGCACTTGGGGTACGCGTGGGGCACCTGTGGACCCCAGTATCACCTGGCGGGGTTTCGGAGAGGTTTCCGACCGCTCCCCCGGCGTCCCCGCCACGATGTGTGCATCGTACTTTCATGCGGCCCCGGACGGCCCCGAGCACTTCGCACACGGGCCCGCCACCAGGGTTTCGATACCCCTTGGGGGTAAAGTGTGGCCGACGTCGGCACACGCCGACACCGATCGTAGGGGCCGTGGCCGACCGGAGCGACCGGAGGAAGGCAATGCTCGGACAGCGCCAGCGACAGGGCATATAGGAGCGCGTCCGCCCACCCCGCACCCCGGCGCGGGCGAGGCGTACGCGCCGCCCCACCACGCAGCTCACACACATCGGCCATTGGGGTGCCCACTCATGCACGCATTCACTCGCCGCGCCGTGCTCGGTGCGGGAATCGCCGTCGCGGGCGGCAGCGGACCGCTCACTTCCTGCTCCGCCCCGTCCTCCGCGTCCGACGGCTCGCGGGCCGGCTCCGGTAACGCCGGCGCTCCGGCCGCCGCCGCGGAGCCCGCGCCCGAGGGCTATGTCTCCCCCCACGGCGAGGAGGTCGCCGCCGCCCACCGGGAGCGGGGGCCGGTACGGGAGATCCGGCTGACCGCCACCACCACCTCGCTCGACCTCGGCGCCCGTACGGTCAGGACCTGGGCGTACGACGACGAGCTGCCCGCCCGGCCGATCCGGGTCACCGCGGGCGACACCCTCGCGGTCCGGGTCGCCAACCACCTGCCGCACTCCACCACCGTGCACTGGCACGGCATCTCCCTGCGCAACGACATGGACGGCGTCCCCGGGGTGACCCAGCCGCCGATCAAGGCCGGGGCCTCCTTCGACTACCGCTTCACGGTGCCGGACCCGGGCACGTACTGGTTCCATCCGCACTCCGGAGTCCAACTGGACCGGGGGCTGTACGCGCCGCTGATCGTCGACGACCCCAGGGAGCCGCTGGAGTACGACGAGGAGTGGATCGTCGTGCTCGACGACTGGGTCGACGGGGTGGACGGCAGCACCCCGGACGAGGTGCTGGACGAGCTCGGCGGCGGCATGGCCGGCATGCACGGGATGGACGACACGGGCCCCGGCGACGGCTCCGGCAAGGGCGTCCGGGACGACTCCGGGAACGACGGGGACGGCGACGGCCCCCGCCCGCCCCGCACCGGCCCGTCCCGGATCCTCAGTGGCGCCAGGAGCCGGCTGCTGGGCGGCGACCCGGGCAATGTGGCGTACCCGTACTACCTGGTCAACGGCCGCACCCCGGACGCCCCCCGGACCTTCCGCGCCAAGCCCGGCGACCGCGTCCGCATCCGCATCATCAACGCGGGCGGCGACACCGCCTTCCGCGTCGCGCTCGGCGGCCACACCATGACGGTCACCCACACCGACGGCTTCCCCGTCGAGCACACCACCACCGACGCGCTGCTGCTGGGCATGGCCGAGCGCTACGACGTGGTGGTCACCGCCCAGGACGGGGTCTTCCCGCTGATCGCGCTCGCCGAGGGCAAGGGGCGCGCCGCGATGGCCCTGCTGCGCACCAGCGAGGGCGCCAGTGCGCCACGGCCGTCCGTACGCCCCAAGGAGCTGGACGGCAGGCTGATCACCGCGGACGAGCTGCGCGCCACGGAGGACGTACGGCTGGGGCCCCGCGACCCCGACCGGACGATCCGCATGCGGATCACCGGGTCCATGAAGAAGTACGACTGGGCGATCAACGGCAAGCCGTACGACCCGTCGCAGCGCTATCCGGTGCGCGCGGGCGAGCGGGTCCGGCTGTCCTTCATCAACGGCACCGACATGTGGCACCCGATGCATCTGCACGGCCACACCTTCCAGCTGCCGGACGGCGGCCCCCGCAAGGACACGACGGTCCTGCTGCCGCACCACAAGGTGAACGTCGACTTCGACGCGGAGAACCCGGGGCTGTGGATGGTCCACTGCCACAACGTCTACCACTCGGAGTCCGGGCTGATGACGATCATCGGCTACCGGAAGTAGCGGGACACTGCCGCCCGGTCTTTGTCGTCATACGAGCCGACGGGGACCGGGCCGTCGTGGGCCGACGTGACAAAGGAGACACGCAGGGCCATCGCGTCAAAGAGACGATTACACTGGTCGCCGTGGATCAACTTCGTCTCGCTCTGAACCAGATCGACTCGACCGTCGGCGACCTCGACGGCAACACCGAGTCGATAGTCCACTGGACCCGGCACTCCGCCGAGCAGGGCGCCCACCTGGTGGCGTTCCCCGAGATGGTGCTGACCGGCTACCCCGTCGAGGACCTGGCCCTGCGCTCCTCCTTCGTCGAGGCGTCCCGCGCCGCGCTGCGCGCGCTCGCCGCCCGGCTGGAGGCCGAGGGCTTCGGCGAGCTGCCCGTCGTCGTCGGCTATCTCGACCGCAGTGAGCGCGCCCAGCCGCGGTTCGGCCAGCCCGCCGGGGCCCCGCAGAACGCCGCCGCCGTGCTGCACCGCGGCGAGGTGATCCTCACCTTCGCCAAGCACCACCTGCCGAACTACGGCGTCTTCGACGAGTTCCGCTACTTCGTCCCGGGCCAGACGCTGCCCATGATCCGCGTGCACGGCGTCGATGTCGCCCTCGCCATCTGTGAAGACCTGTGGCAGGACGGCGGCCGGGTGCCCGCCGCCCGCTCCGCCGGGGCCGGGCTGCTGCTGTCGATCAACGCCTCGCCGTACGAGCGCGACAAGGACGACACCCGCCTGGAGCTGGTCCGCAAGCGCGCCCAGGAGGCGGGCTGCACCACCGCGTACCTCGCCATGATCGGCGGCCAGGACGAGCTGGTCTTCGACGGCGACTCGATCGTCGTCGACCGCGACGGCGAAGTGATCGCCCGCGCCCCGCAGTTCGCCGAGGGCTGTGTGCTGCTCGACCTCGACCTGCCCGCCGCCGACCCCGGTACCGTGCCACAGGGCGTCGTGGACGACGGACTGCGCATCGACCACCTCACGCTCTCCGCGGACCCGCTCCCGGCGTACGAGCCCGAGCTGACCGGCGGCACCGCCGAGCGCCTCGGCGATGACGAGGAGATCTACACCGCGCTCGTCGTGGGCTTGCGCGCGTATGTGGCGAAGAACGGTTTCCGCAGCGTGCTGATCGGCCTGTCCGGCGGCATCGACTCCGCGCTCGTCGCGGCCATCGCATGCGACGCGGTCGGCGCGCAGAACGTGTACGGCGTCGCCATGCCGTCCCGCTACTCCTCCGAGCACTCCATCGCCGACGCCGCCGAGCTCGCCCGGCGCACGGGGCTGAACTTCCGTACGGTCCCGATCGCCCCGATGTTCGACGCGTATATGGAGTCGCTGCACCTCACCGGCCTGGCCGAGGAGAACCTGCAGTCGCGGCTGCGCGGCACGATGCTGATGGCCATCTCCAACCAGGAGGGCCACATCGTGCTGGCCCCGGGCAACAAGTCCGAGCTGGCCTGCGGCTATTCGACCCTGTACGGGGACTCGGTCGGCGCGTACGGCCCCATCAAGGACGTCTACAAGACGTCCATCTTCCGCCTGGCGAAATGGCGCAACCAAGCCGCGGAAGAGCGCGGCCAGACCCCGCCCATCCCGGAGAACTCCATCACCAAGCCCCCGAGCGCCGAACTCCGCCCGGGCCAGGTCGACACCGACTCCCTCCCCGACTACGACGTGCTCGACCAGATCCTGGAGCTGTACGTCGACCGGGACCAAGGCCGGGCGGAAATCGTCGCGGCGGGCTTCGACGACGAGCTGGTCACGCGCATTCTGCGGCTGGTCGACACCGCGGAGTACAAGCGCCGCCAGTACCCGCCGGGCACCAAGATCTCCGCCAAGGGCTTCGGCAAGGACCGCCGCCTCCCGATCACGAACCGCTGGCGCGAACACGGCTGAGGTGGGTGGGGGCACCGCGCCTAGCTGCCCACCCTCGCGTCCAGGAACTTCCTGATCAGGCTCAGCCACTCACCGGGCGCCTCCAGGAACGGCAGGTGGCCGGACTGGAGCTCGGCGAACTCCGCGTTGGCGATGCCGTCCGCGACCTGACGGTGGTGGTACGGCGTCGCCATCGTGTCAAGGGCGGTGGAGATCACCAGGGTCGGCACCCGGACCCGGCCCAAGTCCTCACGTACGTCCACGCTCCCGACGAGCTCGACCTGCTCGACCGCTCCGGGCGGGACGGACGCGCCGGTCCCGGCCACCGCCTCCGCGAGCTGGTCCGGGGTCATCCGGTCCGCGTACGGCGTGCCGGCGGCGGTGAGCAGCGCCCAGCGGGCCGTCGCCTCCGGGTCGCCGGACCTGAGGTGGCGGAGCCAGTCCCCGACCAGTAGGCGCATCCGGGCGTTCGGGTGGGCGAAGGTGGCCGTCAGCACCAGGGCGGTCACCCGCTCGGGGTGCCGGGTCGCGGCGCGCAGGGCGACCGGGCCGCCGAGGGAGTACCCGGCGATCGCGAAGGTCTCAAGGCCCTCCTCGACGGCGGTGGCGACGACGTCGTCGGCGAGTCGGTCGAGGTCCAGCGGGCCCTCGGCGCGTGGGGTGCGGCCCGAGCCGGGGTAGTCGGGTCCGACTGCTTTGTACCGTTCGGCCAGCCCGTCCAGGATCGGGCCGTAGTTCCCGTCGATGCTGCCGGTGCCGCCGTGGGCGAGGAGCAGCCCGGGGCCGGTGCCGCGCACGATGCGGCCGAGGCGTCCAAGGGGTGATGTGGCGGTCATGACGATGTTCCTTCCACTGGACGGTCGATGCGCTGCTTCCGGCACCGTGAGGGGCGGGAAGACATCGAACTCATGGCCGCGACGCTAAAGTCTCACATCGGTGTCAGAGTCAAGCCGGTGCGGCGAACTCACCGGCGTGCGCGCGGGCCCACTGCTCGAAGGTGCGCGGCTCACGCCCGGTGACGTCCCGGACCGTCGGGTGCGTGGACGACTCGTCGAGGGTTCCGTCGACGAAGAAGCTGAAGAAGGCGTCGACGTACTCGGCGGGCATGGTCCGGCTCATGTCTTCCCGCGCCTCGGCGTCTGTCAGGCCGTGGCAGTGCAGGTCCCGTCCGAGCACCTTGGCAAGCACGGCGACCTGGTCGGCGGGCAGCAGGGACTCCGGGCCGGTCAGCTCGTGGATACGGCCGTCGTGGTCGTCGGTCAGCAGCGCCGGCACGGCGACGGCCGCGATGTCGTACGGGTCGACGGCGGCGGTCCGCACCCCGGGGAACGGCACGCGCACCTCGTCGCCGACCGCGAGCTGCGCTCGCCAGCGCAGGGCATTGGACATGAAGGACCGGGGCCGCAGGAAGGTCCAGGACAGCCCGGACTCGCGCACCGCACGCTCGGAGAGGGTCATGTAGCGGGACACCGCGTTGTCGAGGTCGGCGAGCGCGGCCGAGCCGCCGGACAGCAGCACCACCCGCTTCACCCCGGCCCGCCGGGCCTGCTCCAGCAGGCCCGGCATGTCCTGATACCCGGGCAGCAGGAAGATCCCGCTGACCCCCGCCAGCGCGTCGGCCAGGCTCTGTGGCCGGTTCAGGTCACCCGCCACGGGCTCGACCCCGGGCGGGAGCAAGGCGGCGGCCGACGGATTCCGGGTCAGCGCGCGCACCTGCTCGCCGGCCTCGGCCAGCGCACTGACCAGTTCCGATCCCACATTGCCGGTCGCACCTGTCACCAAGATCATTTCACTTCTCCCTGTCGACGAATGGACGAAACAGCCACCGGACAGCCACTCAGTTCGCACGTTCCCGGCAGGCTTCGGGCAGCCGGCCGCTGTCCTCCCCGCGCAGTTCCCTGGCCACCGCGTCGACGTTGACCGCATACAGGTCGGGGAGGGTGGCAACAGGCTGGAAGCCCGGATAGGAGCTCTTCAGTTCGGCGATGGCCGAGTTCTTCTCCTCGCGGGTCACCTTCTCGCCGCCGGGCGACTCGGCGGCGACGGTGGGCCGGACCAGGTGGCGGATGTGCAGCAGGTAGTCGCGCTGCCGATCGATCAACTCGGCTGGAGCACCAGGTGCCCCGTGGCCGGGATAGAGGGTGCGGGCGTCGGGGAACTTGTCTTCGAGCCGGTCGAGATCGGTGAGCCAGCCGCAGGTGTTGCCCTCGATCAGTGCGGGCGTGGCCTCGTTGTTGACCAGGTCGCCGGCGAAGAGCGCGCCGGAGCGGGGCTCGTAGTAGGCGGTGGTCGTCACCGATTCGCCGGGGCCGAACTCGGCGGTCTCCAGCCGAACGCCACCTGCTCGGAGGGCGGCACCGGACCGGATCAGGTGGTCCGGCAGGGTCAGCTTCCTGGCGTAGTCGGAGCCGGGGAGCTTTCGGGTGAGCTTGTAGAAGCCCAGCGGGTCGTCGCGCATGAAGTCCCTGCTCGCTTCGGAGGCATAGATCCCGGCCTGCGGATACGCGTCATGGAGGACTCCCGCTCCGCCGACGTGGTCGGGGTGGGGATGGGTGATGAGAACGGCGACGACGGGTTCGGCGGTGCCCTGGAGGGTGTTGAGCACGCTGCGCGCATCGGTGAGCGAGCGCTGGGTGTCCACGACGATCAGCCCTTCGGGCGCCGGGAACCAGTAGGTGTTCACCGAGCCCGGATTGGCGGAGGCGATCCGCTCCACCCGAAGCGGCTTGCCGCTGCCCGCGTTCCGGCTCGCGGGATTCCCGGGGGCCTTGCCGTCACCGCCGCCGGAACAGCCGGTGGCGGCCATCATGAGCGCGCACAGCGCGGCCAGCCAAACTAACAGCAGGCGTCGCGTCCGTGTGCGGGATGGCCGTGCGGAGGCGTGGGGCATGGTGCCGCTCCTGTCGAACCCAGATGTAGTGGAACGTTCCCTAACATTGGCGTGGCCTATACCCTAGAGCGGCGTTCAACGAAGAGGCAAGGAACCGAAGGGGGAACTTCGATGCGACGCTCGGCGGTGGAAACGCGCGAGCATGTGCTGACGGTCGCCCACGACCTGTTCTACTGGCACGGCGTCCGTGCCGTCGGTATCGACCGAGTCGCCCGGGAGGCGGGCGTCGCCCCCACCACGCTCTACCGGCTCTTCGCCTCCAAGGACGACCTGGTCGCCGCCTACGTCGAGCACAACGGGCACGGCTACCAGCAGTGGTTCACCGAGGCGACCCGGGCCGACGGCCGCCATCCGCGCGAGCGGATCCTGGCGCTGTTCGACGCGCTCATCAGCCAGGTGCAGCCCGACCAGTGCCGAGGCTGCCCCTTCCTGATGACGCTCGCCGAGTTCCCCGACCGCGAACTGCCGGCCCACCGCAACGCCGTTGCCGTCAAGCGTTGGGTCCGCGACCGCTTCCGCGAGCTCACCGACGCCCTGGCGGCCGTCTCCCCGATCGCCGACCCCTCGGCGCTCGCCGACCAGCTCACCGTCACACTGGAGGGCGTCTACGCCTCCGTCCAGGCCCACCGCGCGGACTGGCCGGCCCGGCAGGCCCGCGCCATGGCCGAACTGCTCATCGCCCCGGGCGGTACGGACGCCCGCGCCCCGGCGACCGCCTCCCCCAACTGCTCGGCGGTCACCCGGTCCACGTAGGGCGCCCCGGCACCGGCGAGCAGCGTCCACCGGGCCGTCGCCTCCCCGTCAGCCAGGTCGCGGCCCGCAGCGCGACCGGGCCGAGGTGGGTACGCTCATCGCCGATGTCGACGGCGAGGATGTCATCCAGTTCTTCGCCGACGACCCGGTCACCACACTCAGCGTGCTGTACCGCGTTGGTCACTGACTTCGGGGTTTCGGGGTCTGGATCTGTCTGGGGACCGGTGACGCGGTCCGGCCAGGGTGATACGCGGGAGACATGCGGTATCCGGACGGAGGCGGGCTGGCCGCCGAACAGCGCACGTGCCGGGAAGAGGTACGGATGCTGGCCGTCGGCCTCTTCATCCGCATGGCTTGAGAAGGGGGGCGGAACGGCCGAGCGGGAACGGCCGCCGCCCTTCCCGCTCGGTGACACTCAACTGACCGATTCCTAGTGGTCGTTGAAGTACACGTAATACTCGGAATCTGAATTGTCCGAGGGCTCCTTCGAGACCGAGAAGCCAATGTCATGGTTTTTCGGGAAGGTTGTACACGCCGCCATCCGACGCGTGCCGGTAACTGCACTTCCCGTCGTTCGTGGTGTCGGTGAGACCGTACAAGAACTTGCCAGTCATGTGATCGTAGACGTTCACCCACGCCTTCTTGCCGTCGGTCTTGGTGTCGCAGACCTTCACATGGTCGCCATTCTCCTCGAAGTAGGCCGCCGCGGCCCTGCCGCCGTCGTACAGGGGCCCGTGATCCCAGTCAATCGCCTTGGCAGAGCCCGACGGCATGGCCACTGCGAACGCCGCCATGGTCAGTGCGGATACGCCGCCCTGAACGACTTTCCTGATGCGCAATTCTTTCTCCCCTGGTTTTGCGGTTACAGCCGTATGAGGCTGACAGCGGCAGGCGGGTTCTCTGCTGGCCGGATCGCTTGCAAGGCGAACTCAACGAGAAGGCGTGACAATTCGCAGACACATTTCCCGGCGTTGAAGGCTTTTAGCGCCTAGCAGCCATGGAGGGACGATCAGGACTTATTGCGCTTTCGGGCCGCCGTTGATCCCGACGGTCAGCGAGCGGCGTTCACCCCTCCGCCCTGTGTGACGGCGCAACCGGTAGCACAGGCGGGTGGGAAGACCGGGCCGGTAACACAGCAGCCCGGCCACCGGCAGGCACCCACGGCTGCGGCTGGGCACTTTCACGGTCGGGGTGATACCGCGCCTGCCCCAGGTACGACCCTTGGACGGACGGCCGGTCACGCCCGCTTCACCGGATTAAGCAGCAGAGTCGAAGATCATCACTTGTTATGCTCTGTAGTTGCCCGCGTATCGCTCAATCAACGTCAGGAGAAATCGGCCGCGCGCCGGTTTTCAGAAGGCAGGCATGAGAAATGAACGAGTCGGCGGTTTCCCGGAGAAATGTCCTTCGTCAGGTCGGCACGGGCGTCGGCGTGACCCTCGCCGGGTCGGCGCTGGCGGCCTGCTCCGCCGACGCCGCGCCCAAGACGCAGGCCACGGCCAAGTCCGTTGCCCACGACAGCACGAGCCTTCGGCCCGCGGGTGACCCGCTCACCCTCCTCAAGGAGGGCAACAAGCGGTTCGTGTCCGGAACGATGCAGCATCCGAACCAGGACGCCGCCCGCATGAAGGCGGTGGCCGCCGGCCAGGACCCGGCCGCCGTGGTGTTCTGCTGCGTCGATTCCCGCATATCCCCGGTTATTGTCTTCGACCGCGGGCTCGGCGACCTCTTCGAGATCCGGGTCGCCGCCCAGGACTACGACAGCCTTGTCGAGGGCAGTGTCGAGTACGGGCCGTTCGCCGAGAACACTCCGCTCATCGTGGTGATGGGCCACCAGCGCTGCGGCGCTGTGACCGCCACGGTCAACGCGCTGGAGAACAACAAGATGCCGACGGCCAACATCGACAAGATCATCGCGGCCACCAAGCCCGCCTACGAGGCCGCCAAGGCCGCCAACCCCAAGGCGGACCTGACGGCCCTGATCGACGCGACGATACGGCAGCAGACCAAGCTCACCGTCGCCGCGCTCAACGCCGACCCCATACTCAAGCCCAAGGTCGCCAACAAGTCCCTCACCATCGCGGGTGCCTACTTCTCCCTCGACACCGGCAAAGTCAGCTGGACCTGACGCAACGCCAAAGGCTTTCAGACCGTGAGCGGGCGGCGGCGGCCGTCGGGGATATACCAGGCGTACTCGCGCCCGTCGGCCTCTCGGACGTAACCGAACTTTCCCTGTTGGGGGAGGTTTCAGGTCCGTCTCAGGCTGCTGTGGCGGCGTGCGTGGTTGGAGCCCCTGTCCCGGCCCGAACCTCAGGGAAAATGGGGTCATGGATCCCGTGCTGCACCAACTACCTGCCGTTTTCCGGACCGTTCCGTACGTGGGCTCCCGGTTTCCGGGGGCGTCGGGGGTGGCTGACCTTCCCAACCTGGAGGAGGGTGCGAACTGCCAGCTGTTCGCCTACGAGGTGCTTCGGCACTTCGGCCTGGCTCCGCCTGATCTGCGTTCGAGTGAACTGTGGGCCGACACGCAGGCCACAGTACGTGTATCGGTTGCCCAGCCGCTTGACCTGGTGTTGTTCAACGCCACCGACGATGCTTATGGCGCCCACGTAGGAGTCTGGGTGAACGAGGGTCGAGTGCTGCATCTGTGTGCAGAGATAGGGCGCCCGGTGGTCTGGGAGATGACGGAGTTCATAAAGCGGCGGCGCTACAGGGTCTTGATCGGCATCAAGCGTGTGGTCGACAGGATCCAGGACACTGCCGACTGAACTCGACAGGACCGAGGGATCTGCCACGGCGTCGAAGGGCCCCGACGGGCGGGAAGGCTTCGAGCGGTCTCGCAATAGCCGGCCACGGGTTGAGATGATCTCGCTGTTGGCTTGACCCGGCTGAACCGCTTGCCCCTGCCAGGCTCGTCCTGCCCGCGCCATGAATCACCCAGGCAAACGGGGCCGGCAGCATGCCGCCGGCCCCCGGCCTCGACGTGACCGTCAGCGGCCCATGAGAGCGAAGACCCCCCAACCGAGGTACTCACGCTCGTACCTGGCATAGCGGGCCGGTTGTTGGGAGAGCTCGGCCCTCAACTCGGCAGCCAGCTCGTCATCGGGATTCCGGTCGAGCCAGCGTCGGACGTTGAGCCACTGCGCAGCCCGATACCGATCCCAGCTGTCCTGATCAGCAAGCACCATTTCGACGACGTCGTAACCCAGCTCGCCGAACTGTTCGATCAGCTCAGGCAGCAGTCGGAAGTCCTCTTTGGCGCTGGCATGGCACGCCTCGACGATGTGCTGGTCCGAGGGCTCCTGACGCCAGTACGGCTCGCCGATCAGCAGCATGCCACCAGGGCAAAGGCTGCGACGCAGCAGATCGATCGTGCCGGACACTCCGTTACCGATCCAGGTGGCGCCGATGCATGCGGCGAGGCCGACGGGTTCGTCCGCGACATAGCCGGACGCATCGCCGTGAAGGAAAACCACCTGATCGGCAACGCCGAGCTCAGCTGCCCGGACACGGGCCCTGGCCGTGAACTCGGTGCTGATGTCCACTCCGGTCCCGACGACGCCGTGGGCCTGCGCCCAGGTACACAGCATCTCGCCCGTCCCACTGGCGAGGTCGAGCACGCGCGTCCCGGGGGCCAGGCCCAGCACCTGCCCCAGAGCAGCCAGCTTCTCGCTGGTGAACGGGTTGTGGATGCGGTGGCTGCTCTCGCGAATGGTAAAGCTACGTGGAAGATCCACTGTTGGGGTTCCTTACGTCCGATGAGGTCATGAAGTGCGCGGAGAACGGCCTGTTGAAGCTGGCCGTCGTTGCCTGGACCGTCATCAAATCCACCTCATCCGGACGTGGGGATCTTCCAACCTCGGTGAGGCTAGGACGCACAAGTAACTGTGTCCATCGGTTTTCGCCTGCGCGGCCCCCACACCTGGCCCAACTCGAACGGACAAGGCACCCACGCCGCGATCACAGTTCCGGCGGGAGCTTACGGGGCGCGGAGGCAGCCTCGTACGAGCCCTGGGGCCCTGGGACGGCCGACATGGTCGCCTTGGATCCTGGGCAAGGTGGCGTTGGGCGGCCCCAGTGCGCAGCTCGCACCAGACCCGCTTGCCCCACGGCAGGAGATCGGTTCCCCAGCGGCAGGTCAGTGTGTCGATCAGGGCCGGGCCCCGGCCGTGCACATCGTCGTCATCCGGGTGCCGCAGCGTCGGGAGAGTACGGGACTTGTCCACGACACCGATGCGCACCAGATCATCACTCGGTCGGGTGATGGTGACACGGATGTAATGGCATCGGGTGTGCTGGGAGGCGTTGGCCACCAGCTCGGTGACGACCAGTTCGCCGGCCTCGGCCAAGCGAGGCCGAAGCGGGCCGCAGTCGCGAGTATCAGGCCCTGTTGATTCCCGGCCTGTTGCAGACCGAGGACTACGCCCGCGCCATCACGAGTACCGGCTTCGCAGCCCTCGGCCCCGATCAGGTGGACAGCCTGGTGGAGGTTCGGATGCGCCGCCGGCAACGGCTACGGGACGACGATCCGCTGGTCCTCGAAGCCGTGGTCGGAGGGGCGGAAGTCAGGCGCGCACAGCTCCGCCACCTCGCAGAAATCGCCGAGCTGGCCAACGTCACGTTCCGGGGCATCCCGTTCACGGCAGGCGAGAAGGGCGACCTCGCTGACGCCAGGTGGCGAAAGAGTTCGTACACGGCCAACAACGGCAACTGCGTCGAGGTCGCCGACATACCCAACGCTCCCGGCATCGCCGTACGGGACTCGAAGAACACCCATCTCCCCGCCGCCCGGGTCTCTCACGCCGCCTGGTCCGCATTCCTCGCAGCCGTCGTCGATGACCCCCTGAGCGGCGGGTTCGGCCGACCGACCGCCACATCGTGCAAGACAACGCGCCCCCGCCTCCGACTGTCTGCCGGGAGCGGGGGCGCGTTGCCGCGTGCGGTCCGTACAGGCGGTACGTACGGCGGCGAGGGGTCAGGCCACCTCGGAGAGGCGGGGCGCCGACTCGCTGCTCGCCACCACCCGGGACACCCCGCTCGTACCGCGGTCGAGCAGGCCCGCTGTGACCGCGATGGCCAGGCCCGCGGCGGCGAGCGCCGCGCCGACCAGGGTCGGCGAGGTCCAGCCCCAGCCGGCCGCGATCGCGACGCCGCCGAGCCAGGCGCCGCCCGCGTTGGCGAGGTTGAAGGCGGAGTGGTTGGAGGCGGAGGCGAGAGTCGGGGCGTGCCGGGCCTTGTTCATGACCAGCATCTGCAGCGGGGTCGTGGTCATGAAGCCGACCGCGCCCAGCACCACGACCGTGGCCATGGCCGCCCACTTCATATGCACCGTGAAGTCGAACAGCACCAGCACCGCCGCGAGCGCCGCCAGCGATCCGTAGAGCGTGGGCCGCAGGGCCCGGTCGGTGAGCGGGCCGGCGAGCAGCGCGCCCAGGGTCATGCCGATGCCGAAGAGGGCCAGCACCACCGTGACGGAGGACTCGGCCAGGCCGGTGACCTCGGTCATCATCGAGGCGAGGTAGCTGTAGACCGCGAAGACGCCGGCGAAGCCGAAGACCGCGGTGAGCAGCCCGAGTACGACCTGGCGGTCGCGCAGCGCGCCCAGTTCGTGGCGGAGGCCGGCCTGCTGGTCCATGGAGATCTGGGGGATGAGCCGGGCGAGCGCGGCCATGGCGACGACGCCGATCGCGGCGACCACGAGGAACGTGGCGCGCCAGCCGAGGCGTTGGCCGAGCAGCGTGGCCACGGGCACGCCGACGATGTTGGCGACGGTGAGGCCGAGGAACATCGTGGCGACCGCGCGGGCCCGCCGCTCCTCCGCCACCAGCCGCGCCGCGACCACCGCGCCGACGCCGAAGAACGCGCCGTGCGGCAGCCCGGCGAGCACTCGTCCGGCCATCAGCAGCCCGAAGGAGGGGGCCAGGGCGGAGGCGAGGTTGCCCACCGTGAAGAGCGCCATGAGAAGGATGAGCATCCGCTTGCGCGGGATGCGGGAGCCGAGGGCGGTCAGCAGCGGGGCGCCCACCACGACACCGATGGCGTAGGCGGAGACGAGGTACCCGGCGGTCGGCACGGAGGTGCCCAGGTCGTCCGCGACGTTGGGCAGCAGGCCCATCATCACAAACTCGGTAGTACCAATGCCGAAGGCGCTCACAGCGAGTGCGAGCAGGGCCAGGGGCATGAGAGACCTTTCAAACGAAGGAGAAGAGGGGTGTGATGCGTATGTTCTCTACCGGAACAAAGTCTCTCACGCGTTTTGTTCCCCAGGAGAATCCCCCAGGTGAACATGTTGTTAGATCTTGCGGACGGCCACCCTCAAGACCGCCCCCAGGACACCCTCAGAGCTTCACCGACGCCGCCACCGGCAGATGGTCGCTCTCGGTCCGCGGCAGGGTCCACGCCGAGACCGGCGACACCCCGCGCACCATGATCTGGTCGATGCGCGCCATCGGGAACGACGCGGGCCAGCTGAAGCCGAAGCCGTCGCCCGCCGCGCCCTGCGCGGACCGCATCTGCGAGGTGACGGGGGCCAGCGAGCGGTCGTTCATGGTGCCGTTGAGGTCGCCCAGCAGGATCACCTTGTCGAGCGGCTCGTTGGAGATGGCCTCGCCCAGCGCGTCGGCGCTGTCGTCGCGCTGTCCGGCGGTGAAGCCCGCGTTGAACTTCACCCGGACGGATGGCAGATGTGCGACATAGAAGGCGACGCGGCCGTCCGGCGCGGCGACCGTGGTGCGCATCGCGCGCGTCCAGCCCAGCTTGATGTCCACCGGCTTGGTGCCGGAGAGCGGGTACTTGCTCCACAGCCCGACCGTGCCCTGAACCGTGTGGTACGGGTAAGTGCCGCCCAGCGCCCGCTCGTACGTGGGCACCGCGGCGGTCTTCAGCTCCTCCAGGGCCACCACGTCCGCGCCCGAAGCGGCCACGTCCTTCGCGGTTTTGGCCGGATCGGGGTTGTCCGCGTTGACGTTGTGGGTGACGACGGTCAGATCGCCTTCGCCGCCGGACTTGTCGGCGAACATCAGCCCGCCGAAGAGATTCAGCCATACGAAGACCGGCAGCACCAGCGAGAGCACGGCGCTGGCCGACCGGCGGACCAGCGCGAGCACCAGCAGGATCGGGATCAGCAGGCCCAGCCAGGGCAGAAAGGTCTCCAGGAGGCTGCCGAGGTTGCCCACGCGGTTGGGGATCTCGGCGTGGAAGACCATGACCAGCGTGAGCAGCACCGCGATCGCGGCGAGGACCAGCCCCCGCCGCCAGATGCCGCGGTCACGGCGGAGCCGGTCGAGCAGGCGCCGGGCCCGAGAGCCGGTCGGCTCCGCAGCCCCGTGCTGTTCCGTCTCCTGCGTGTACGCCTGCGCCATTCGTCGTCCGTCCCTCGCTGCCTCAACTGCCGCGCCCTGGGCTAAGACCCTAGGCGATGACCAGTGCTTTCCCCGACGCTCCGGGCGAGTGCCCCAGTAGGGGGACGTTCGCCGGGAGCGTACGGGTTCCGGCTCTGGCGGGAGGGCGGGACCACTGTGACACAACGGGCACAAACCAGCCGTAAGACGGCGGGCGTCACCAGCCGTGCGGCGGCGGTGTCGGCTCTTAGGTCCGCACCCCCTCGAGCACCGTATCGACGATGGTCTCGGCCAGTCCCTCCGGAAGCGCCTTCCGTTCGTGAAGAATCGTGCGGGACAGCATCGGGCCGGTGAACAGATCGGCGATCAGCTCGACATCGAGGTCGTCGCGGATCTCGCCGTTCGCCATCGCGCGGCGCAGCACCTCGTACATCACCTCGCGCCGGACGGCTATCACATGGTCTTCATAGGCGCGCCACAGCTTGCGGTTGGCGTGCATCTGGGTGAGGACGGTGCGCAGCAGTGCGGAGCTGCGCTTGGCCAGGCCGCGCCGCCGCATCCGCTCCAGGATGGTGACCAGGTCGTCGCGGACCGAGACCCCAGCGGCCGGCTCGCTCGGCTCCTCCAGGGAGCGCACCACATCGATCATCAGCGCGTCCTTGCCGGACCAGCGGCGGTAGACGGTGGCCTTGCCGACCCCCGCCTCGCGCGCGATGCGCTCGATGGACAGTCCGCCGATCGTGGCGCCGTCCTCGATCAGCCGCAGCGTGGCCTCGATGATCGCGGCGTCGGCAGCGGCGCTTCGCGGCCGCCCCGGCAGCCGGGGCCCCGCGCAGTCGCGCGCGGCCGGCGCACCGTCGCGGGCGGCCGTGGCCCCGTTCAGCGCGGCCGTGGCCCCGTCGCGGGCGGCCGTCGCTCCGTCCGGCGCGGCCGTCGCTCCGCCCGGAGCCGCCAACGCCCCGTCGCGCGCGGTCATCGCTCCGCTCCCGCCCCCGCGCTCTCCCGCGGCCGGTCGCCACCGGGCTCGCCTTCGGCGGCGGCCTTGCCGGGCAGGAAGGCCACCACGACCAGCGCGCCGAAGAGGGCGACGGCCGCCGAGCCGAGCGCGGTGATGTGCATGGCGTGGACGAAGGCGTCGTGCGCCGGGCCGACCAGCGCCTGGCCCTTGGGCCCCAGCTTCTCGGCGAGGCCGAGGGTGGCCTCGACGGACTCCCCCGCCGCATGCCGCGCGGAGTCGGGCAGCCCGGGGACTGCCGCCAGGGTGTCCTTGATGCCGTTGCGGTAGGTGGCGGAGAGCACCGAGCCGAGCACCGCGACCCCGAGCGCGCCGCCGACCTGGCGGAAGGTGTTGTTGAGCGCCGAGCCGGAGCCGGCCTTCTGGCGCGGCAGCGTCTGCATGACCGTCAGCGTGACGGGCGGCATGATGTGGGCCATCCCCGCGCCCTGGAAGAAGAAGAGCACTTCCATCACCACGAGGGGGGTGTCCACCCCCAGCAGCGTGAACCCCGCCATGGTTCCGGCCACCAGCAGCATGCCGCCCGCGCACACCGCCCGGACCCCGAACCGCTCGACGACCAGCCGGGTGCGCGGCGCGAAGATCAGCTGGGCGACGGCGAGCGGCAGGATCAGCAGGCCGGACTCCAGCGCGCTGTAGCCGCGCACGCTCTGGATGTAGAAGACCATGAAGAACGTGACGCCCATCAGGGCGAAGAAGACCAGCGCGATCGCGGCGATGGCGGCCGAGAAGGCGGGCTTGCGGAAGTACGAGACATCGATGGCCGGGTGGTCGCTGCGCTTCTCGTACACCACGAACAGCACCAGGATCGCCAGTCCGCCGGCGATCGTGCCGAGCACCTTCGCATCGGAGAAGTCGGCGAGCTGGCCGCCCTTGATGATGCCGTACACCAGCAGCACCAGACCCACGACCGACAGCAGCACACCGCCGGGGTCGAGCCGGCCGGGCGCCGGGTCCTTGGAGTCGGGGACCAGCAGCGACATCGCGATCAGCGCGATGATGACGACGGGCACATTGACGAAGAAGACCGAGCCCCACCAGAAGCGCTCGAGCAGCACACCACCGGTGATCGGGCCGATCGCGATGCCGAGGCCGACGGCCGCGGTCCAGATGCCGATGGCCTTGGGCTGCTCGTCGCGTTCGAAGACGTTCACCAGGATGGCGAGGGTGGCGGGCATCACCAGCGCCGCGCCCAGGCCCATCAGCGCCCGGTAGCCGATCAGTTCGCCCGGCGTGCTGGAGTACGCGGCGAGCACCGACCCGATGCCGAAGATCACCATGCCGCTGAGCAGCACCTTCTTGCGGCCCAGCCGGTCGCCGAGGAGACCGGCGGTGAACAGCAGCCCGGCGAAGACGAGGGTGTAGGAGTTGATCGCCCATTCCAGCTGGCTCTGGCCGGCGCCGAGCCCTGTCGGCTTGGGCGAGGCGATGGTCTTCATCGCCACGTTGAGTATGGAGTTGTCGAGGACGACGACCAGGACGCTGAGCATCAGCACGACCAGGATCGCCCACCGTCTGCGGTGGATCACCTCGGGGACGCCGCTCACGGCGGAGGCGCCCTGGGTGTCGGAGGGGGATGCCATATGCCCCAGGCTAGGTGGCGTTCCGATACGGAACCGTCTCGTATTAGAAAATCTTTGCGAGCCTTTACCCGCCTTTACGGTCCCGCGCACGCCGAGCGGGGTACAGCGGGCCCGGCCGAGGGCCCACTTTCGCCCGGCGGCACCGCGTGCCAGCATGGGGGTGGTCCGGGGACGCCGTGAGGGCGCCTCGAGATGACGAACAGGAGCGTTGCAATGGCGCACGTCAGCCCTGCCGGGAAACAGCCCGACAGCAGCGGGACCGGCCCCTCCGAGGCCGGAAAGGCGCTGTACGGAGGGAAGGGGTCCCGGCGTATCACCGTCCGCGATATCGCCGCCGCCAAGGAGCGCGGCGAGAAGTGGCCCATGCTCACCGCCTATGACGCGATGACCGCCTCCGTCTTCGACGAGGCCGGCATCCCGGTCATGCTGGTCGGCGACTCGATGGGCAACTGCCACCTCGGCTACGAGTCCACCGTCCCGGTCACCCTCGACGAGATCACCATGCTGTCCGCCGCCGTCGTACGGGGCACCAAGCGCGCCCTGATCGTCGGCGATCTGCCCTTCGGCTCGTTCCAGGAAGGCCCGGTGCAGGCGCTGCGCAGCGCCACCCGGCTGGTCAAGGAGGCCGGGGTGGGCGCGGTGAAGCTGGAGGGCGGCGAGCGCTCCGCCCACCAGATCGAGCTGCTGGTCCAGTCCGGCATCCCGGTCATGGCCCATGTCGGCCTCACCCCGCAGTCCGTCAACGCCTACGGCGGCTACCCGGTGCAGGGGCGCGGTGAGGAGGCCGCGCAGCAGCTGCTGCGGGACGCCAAGGCCGTACAGGACGCGGGCGCCTTCGCGGTCGTGCTGGAGACGGTCCCGGCCGAGGTGGCCGCCGAGGTCACCCGCTCGCTGCACATCCCCACCGTGGGCATCGGCGCCGGGCCCGACTGCGACGCACAGGTCCTGGTGTGGACCGATATGGCGGGTCTGACCGGCGGCCGCGTGCCGCGGTTCGTCAAGCAGTACGCGCAGCTGCGCCAGACTCTCGGAGACGCGGCGCGCGCCTTCGCGGAGGATGTCGTCGGCGGCGCCTACCCGGCCGCGGAGCACTCTTTCCACTAGCCACCGCGGCACGCCGACAGCCCGCCGATCTTCCCCCGTCGGCGGGCTGTCTGCCGCTTGTCTGCTGTATGTCTGCGGCTTGTCTGCTGCTTGTCGGTGGTCTGTCGGTAGCGGCTGTCATCGTGGCGGTATGACGCGATACGAACACACGACCAGCGGCGGCAACGCCGTCGAAGTGCGGGGGCTGGTCAAACACTTCGGCGACACGAAAGCCGTCGACGGAGTGGACCTGACCGTGCCCGAGGGCACCGTCCTCGGCGTGCTCGGGCCGAACGGCGCGGGCAAGACCACCCTCGTCCGCTGCCTGTCCACCCTGCTGGTGCCGGACGCCGGCACCGCGGTGGTGGCCGGGTACGACGTGCTGCGCCAGCCCCGGCAGCTGCGCCGCACGATCGGGCTGACAGGGCAGTACGCCTCGGTCGACGAGAAGCTTTCCGGCTGGGAGAACCTGTACATGATCGGGCGGCTGCTCGATCTGTCCCGTAAGGACGCCCGCGCGCGGGCGGACGCCATGCTGGAGCGGTTCTCCCTCACCGACGCGGCCAAGCGGCCCGCGCGCACCTACTCCGGCGGTATGCGCCGCCGGCTGGACCTGGCCGCGTCCATGATCGGCCGGCCCGCCGTGCTCTATCTGGACGAGCCGACCACCGGTCTGGACCCGCGCACCCGTAACGAGGTGTGGGACGAGGTCAAGCGGATGGTCTCCGAGGGCTCCACGGTCCTGCTCACCACGCAGTACATGGAGGAGGCCGAGCAGCTGGCGGACGACCTCACGGTCATCGACCAGGGCAAGGTCATCGCCGAGGGCCGGGTCAACGAGCTCAAGGCCAAGGTCGGCGGCCGCACCCTGCAGATCCGCCCGACCGATCCGGAAGAGCTGCACCGCATGGTCGGCGCCATCGCCCAGGCGGGGCTCGACGGCGTCAGCGGCGCGACCGCGGATGTGGAAGAGGGCCTGGTCAATGTGCCGATCATCAGCGATGAGCAGCTGACCGCCGTGATCGGCCTGCTCGGCGAGCGCGGCTTCGCGATCTCCGGGATCGACACCCATCTGCCCAGCCTGGACGAGGTGTTCCTGGCCATCACCGGTCAGAAGACGTCCATGGCCGAGACGCACGACGCACTTGAGGAGGTCGCCGCGTGAGCGCCGCGACGGTGAGTTCCGCGCCCGTGAAGGCGCTGCCCGGGGAGGGCCGGATCGGGCTGCGCGCCAATCTGCGCCATATCGGCGCGCTGGTGCGGCGTAACGCGCTGCAGATCAAGCAGGACCCGGAGTCGATGTTCGACGCCCTGCTGATGCCGATCATCTTCTCGCTGCTGTTCGTGTATGTCTTCGGCGGCGCGGTGGCGCAGGGCGACCGGAACGCGTATGTGAACTACTTCATCCCCGGGATGATGGCGATGGGCGGTCTGAACATCGCGATGTCGGTCGGCACCGGCGTCAATGACGACTTCAACAAGGGCGTCATGGACCGCTTCCGCACGATGCCCATCGCCCGCTCCTCGGTGCTGATCGCCAAGTTGATCGTGGAGACCGGCCGGATGCTGGTGTCCACCGTGGTCCTGCTGGTCATGGGCTTCATCATGGGGTTCGACCTCAAGACCGGTCCGGTCGAGCTGCTCGCCGCGGTCGCCCTGGCCCTGTTCTTCGGATCCTCGCTGACCTGGATATTCATGCTGCTCGGCCTGTCGCTGAAGACCCCTCAGGCCGTACAGGGACTGGGGTTCCTCGTGATCATGCCGCTGCAGTTCGGTTCGTCCATCTTCGCCCCGACCTCGACCATGCCGGGGTGGCTGCAGTCCTTCACCGACTACAACCCGCTGTCCCAGCTGGCGGACGGGGCCCGGGCGCTGACCAGTGGTCATGGCGCGGTGGCGCATCCGGTGACCATCGTCGTGATCTGGGCGCTGGCCATCACGGTGGTCACCGCGCCGCTGGCGGTGGCGAAGTTCCGCAACAAGACCTGAACCGCGCGCAGCGATCCGCAGCACCCGCCGCCTCATACGAGCGGCCTCGTACGAGCCGCCTCATACGAGGGCGGTGGCCTCCTCCAGGGACAGGCCGCCGCCCTCGGCGTACGCCCGCTCGTACGCCGCCTCGCCCAGCCGGTCCCGCGCCGCGGCCACCGTCCGCTCGCGGTTGGTGACCTCCATGGTCGGGACGAGATAGCCGGTCGGCCGCAGCGCGTCGTACGCGCCGACCAGCCGCGCCGCGGTCTCGGCATGCGCGGCGTCGCCCAGCGCGGCCAGCGCCCGGGCGCCGATCAGGACGTTGACGATCTGCATCTGCGGCGCGATCATCCGGGCCAGCGGATCGCTGCCCTTGGCCAGGGCTCCCCGCAGCGTCACCAGGGCGTCCTCGGGCCGTCCTTCGAGCAGATCCAGCCAGCCGAGCAGCCCCTCCACCAGCCCGTGGAAGAGGTCGAGCGCGCGCTGGTCGAACACCGCCAGCACATGCTCCAGATGGTCCCGCGCCTCCTGGGTGGCCCCGCTGTTGCCGCACCGCATGGCGAGATGCAGCCGGGCGTACGCCAGCGCCTCGGCCTCCATGTGCTGCCCCTGCTCCACCACCTCGCGCAGGATCCGCTCGCCCTCGGCGACCTGCGCCGCCACCCCGCTCTCGGTCATCACCCCGGCCAGCCGGGCCCGCAACAGCGACACCTGCGACAACGCGCCAAGCTGCTCGGCACAGCCGATCGCCGCGCGATAGTCGGCGGCGGCCGCCTCGCTCTCACCGCGCTGCTCCAGCAACTCGCCGCGGCCGGACAGGGCCTCGGCCACGCCCCACGCGTCCCCGAGCCGGGTGAAGATCTCCAGGCTCTCGTCGGCGGCTCGCCGCGCCTCGTCGGTGTCCTCCACCCGGTCGCCCAGGATCTTGGCGCGCAGTTGCAGGATCAGGGCGGTCTCCCACTCGTAGCCGAGCTCCCGGCAGCTGCGCACCCCCTCGTCGATGATCTCCCGCAGCAGCGTGAAGTCGCCCGTGAGCAGCACGGCGTAGAACCACATGAAGCCCGGTACCCGGCAGTTCTGCGGCAGCCCCGGACGGTACGCGGAGATGATCCCCTCCAGCTCGCGCCGCGCCTCCTCGCTGCCCAGCCTCCGCATATCGCCCTCGATATTGGCCAGCCCGATCAGCCGCACCCCGCGCCGCGCCTCCTCGAGCAGATCGGGCGGCATGGGCGGCGGCCGGTCCGTGGAGGCCGACAGCAGCGGGGGCGCCGAGGCCACGGGCGGCGCGAAGGGGTTGGGGCCGAGCGCCGCGGCGGCGGCCGACCAGTGGCGGGCATCGCCGCGGTGGCCGCGCAGCTGCCAGAACCAGCCGAGCGACAGCACCAGGCACAGCGCCTCCTGCTCGTCGCGCGCGGCGACGGCGCGACGCAGCGCGGCCCGCAGATTGTCGTGCTCCGTCTCCAGCCGGTCGAGCCATACGCGCTGCTCCCGGCCGCGCAGCAGGGGGTCGGCGGTGCGGGCCAGCTCGCGGTAGGCGACCAGGTGCCGCCGCTCCACCGCCGCGCGCTCCCCGGCCTGTTCGAGCCGTTCGGAGGCGTACTCGGCGACGGTCTCCAGCAGCCGGTAGCGCATCCCGCCCGCCGTGTCGGGGGCGGCGACGACCAGGGACTTGTCGACGAGGGAGCCGAGCAGGGCGGTGACGTCGAGGGGGTCGACCGCACCGGCCCCATCAACCCCGTTGCCCCCGCTGTCTCCGTCGCCCGGGTCTCCGCATACGGCCTCGGCGGCGGCCAGGTCGCAGCCGCCCGCGAAGACCGAAAGCCGGCGCAGCACGGTGCGCTCCCGCTCGTCGAGCAGGTCCCAGGACCAGTCGACGACCGCGCGCAGCGTCTGCTGGCGCGGCAGCACGGTCCGGCTGCCGCTGGTCAGCAGGCGGAAGCGGTCGTCGAGCCGGTCGGCGAGCTGACGCGGGGTGAGCGACCGCAGCCGCGCCGCGGCCAGCTCGATGGCCAGCGGCAGACCGTCGAGCCGGTGGCAGATCTCGGCGCAGGCCGCCGGGTCGTCGTCCACCCGGAAGCCGGGCCGGGCCGCCGCGCCCCGGTCCTGGAGCAGCCGCAGCGCGACGGGGTCCGGCAGCGGATCCACGGGGCGCACCAGCTCGCCCGGGACGGCCAGCGGTTCCCGGCTGGTGGCCAGGAGGGTGACGCCGGGGCAGCGGGTCAGCAGGGTCTCGGCGAGCCGGGCCGCGGCGTCGACGAGGTGTTCGCAGTTGTCGAGCACGATCAGCATGCGGCGCGGCGCGCAGTGCTCCACGAGCCGCGCGAGCGGGTCGAACGTGGTCGGGTCGGTCGCGGCCCGCAGCCCTTCCGCGGCGGTGCCGCGGATGACGGTCTGGCGCGCCCCGAGCGCGGTGAGCACCGTCTCGGGCACGGTCCCCGGGTCGTCCACGGGCGCCAGCTCGGCCAGCCAGACGCCGTCCGGCCAGGCATCCACCACCGATTCGGCGGCCTCCTGCGACAGCCGTGTCTTCCCGGCCCCGCCGGGCCCGAGGAGGGTGATGAGCCGGTGCTGCCCGGCCAGGTCGGCGCGCAGTACGCCGAGATCCGTCTCACGGCCGACGAAGCTGGTGAGCCGGGCCCGCAGATTGCCGCCCCGCACCCAGGGCCGCGCATCCGGCCGCCGGGTCGGCGCGCCCTCGGAGCCCGGCCCCGGCCCCAACCTCGGCCCCGGCGCGGCGGATACGGCAGATGCAGTGGCTACGGCGGCTACTGCAGACGCCGCCGGGTCCAGCAGCTCGGCGTGGAGCGCGCGCAGGGCGGGGCCGGGGTCGGCGCCGAGCCGGTCGGCGATCTCGGCGCGGATCGCCTCGTACGCGGTCAGCGCCTCCGCCGGGCGGCCCGCGTCGCGCAGGGCACGGATCCGCAGGGCGTGCAGGGGCTCGTCGAGGGGATGCGCGGCGCAGAGTTCGGCGAGCTGGGGCAGGGCCTGGTCGGCCCGGCCGAGGGCGAGGTCGGCCGCGATACGGCAGCGACGGGCGTCCAGCCGGCGGGCCTCGGCCCGGGCCGCCGCCGAGCCGCCGCCGGGGAGGTCGGCGAGGGCCGGGCCGCGCCAGAGGGCGAGGGCGTCGTCGAGGACGGCGGCGGCCTTGGCCGGGTCGCCGTCGTCCAGGGCCCTGGCCCCCTCGTCCACGAGGCGTTCGAAGCGGTGCAGATCGACGTCGTCACGGTCGGCGCACAGCCGGTAGCCGCCGGGGACCGAGCGCACCGCGTCCTTGCCGAGGGCCCTGCGGAGGCGGCCGACGAGGGCCTGCAGCGCGCCGTTGCCGTCGGCGGGCGGGTCGGCGTCCCAGATCTCCTCGATCAACGCGCCGGTGGTGTGCGCCCGTCCGGGGTGCAGCGCCAGTACGGCCAGCAGCGCGCGCAGACGGGTGCCGCCGAGCGCGACGGGGGTGCCGTCGTCGCGTCGGGCCTGGGTGGTGCCGAGTATGGCGTAGCGCACCGACCTATTGTCATGCACGGCGGCGGCTGGTCCGCTCAGCTGTTCGCCCCCCCTTGACGACAGGCTCTAGCATCTGCCACCGGAACTCACCGCACCTCGATCGACGTTTCCCGGTCACCGCACCGTGCACCGCGCACCACGCCCCGACCGCACAGCCGCACCCCCCACGGAGAGACTTCACGCATGGCCACCGCAGTCAGCCGCCGCAATCGGCGGATCAGTCCCGTGTTCCTCGGCTTGGTCGCGATCATGGGCGTGTCCGGATGGGCGGTGTGGACGGACTACTCGGCGAGCCCCGGCTTCGCCGTCTTCCTCTTCGTGGTCTCCGGCTGGATCGTGTCGCTGTGCCTGCACGAGTACGCCCATGCGCGCACCGCGCTGCACGGCGGTGACATCTCGATCGGCGCCAAGGGCTATCTGACCCTCAACCCGCTGAAGTACACGCATGTGGCGCTGAGCATCGTGCTGCCCGTGCTCTTCGTGATCATGGGCGGCATCGGGCTCCCCGGCGGGGCGGTGTTCATCGAGCGGCACCGCATCCGCGGCCGCTGGAAGCACAGCCTGATCTCGGCCGCCGGCCCGCTGACGAATGTCGCGTTCGCCATCGTGCTGACCGCTCCGTTCTGGCTCGGCGTGGACGGTGTGCCCGAGGTGTTCCGCTACGCGCTCGCGTTCCTGGCGATGCTCCAGGTCACCGCGGCGATCTTGAACTTCCTCCCGGTCCCGGGGCTCGACGGGTACGGGGTGATCGAGCCGTGGCTGTCGTACCGGGTACGGCGGCAGGTCGAGCCGTACGCTCCGTTCGGCCTGATCGCGGTGTTCGGTGTGCTGTGGATACCGGAGGTCAACACGGTCTTCTTCGACGCCATCGACGCGGTGATGCGGACGCTGGGCATCTCGGAGTGGGAGACGTACTGGGGTCAGGAGTTCTTCCGCTTCTGGAAGGGCGAGCCCCAGCCGTACTAGACCGATAGCCCCGGCTCAGCCCGCCGTGGCCCCGGCCTCCCGGGCGCCCTCCTCCGCGACGGCCCGGTCGATCTTGGCCTTGCGCAGGTAGTACCAGGTCATATTGGAGGAGATGCCCGCGAGCAGGATCCACACGACACCGATCCAGCTGCCCCGCGCGAAGGACACGACCGCCGCGACAGCGGCGAGAACGCAGACGGCGAGGGCGTAGAGGGCCAGTCGGGGCATGGGGTCGGCTCCTGTCCGGGGGTGTGTCAGTCCCCGACATTGTCCCCCATGCCCCGAGCCTGCGGTCCGTGGCCCCGGTCAGACGTCGGTGATCCGCAGGCCCGCGTGCGCCTTGTAGCGGCGGTTCGTCGAGATCAGGTTGGCGACCAGCGACTCGACCTGGTGGGCGTTGCGCAGCCGCCCCGCGAATACGCCCCGCATCCCGGGGATCCGGCCCGCCAGCGCCTGCACCAGGTCCGTATCGGCGCGGCTCTCGCCCAGCACCATCACATCCGTGTCGATCCGCTCGACCTCGGGGTCCTGCAGCAGCACCGCCGACAGATGGTGGAAGGCGGCCGTCACCCGCGAATCGGGCAGCAGCGCCGCGGCCTGCTCGGCGGCGCTGCCCTCCTCGGGCTTGAGCGCGTAGGCGCCCTTCTTGTCGAAGCCGAGCGGGTTCACACAGTCGACGACGAGCTTGCCGCTCAGCTCCTCGCGCAGCGCCTCCAGGAGCTTGCCGTGGCCCTCCCACGGCACCGCGACGATCACGACATCGCTGCGCCGCGCGCATTCGGCGTTCTCCGCGCCCTCGATGCCGTACTCCGCGCCGCCCAGTTCCTCGGCCGCGGTGTGCGCCCGCTCCGCGGCCCGGGAGCCGATGATCACCTTCTGGCCCACCCGGGCCAGCCGGTACGCCAGCCCGCGCCCCTGGTCGCCGGTGCCGCCGAGCACCCCGACGACCAGGTCGGACACATCGGGCAGGTCCCAGGGGTCCTTGGCGGGGGCCTTCTTCGCAGGAGTCGCGTCATCAGCAGTAGTCATGACAGCGATACTGACACGCCCGATGACGCGGACACGCCCCGGTCACGCCTTGACGCTGCCCTCCGTGAGCCCGGTGCGCCAGTACCGCTGGAGGACTCCCATCAGCACCATCAGCGGCAGTACGGACAGGAAGGCGCCGCCGACCGTGTACTGGTAGAGCTCGGGCTGCCGGTCCGCGTACCCCTGCCAGGAGGTGAGCCCCAGCTGGATCGGATACAGATCGGAGTCCGAGAGCATCACCAGCGGCAGAAAGAAGTTGTTCCAGATATGCACGAACTGGAACAGGAACACGGTCACCAGCGCCGGGGTCATCAGCCGCAGCCCCAGCGTGGAGAAAATCCGCGCCTCGCCCGCGCCGTCGATCCGCGCCGCCTCCAGCAGTGAGTCGGGCACGGCGGCGGCCGCGTAGATCCGGCACAGATAGACCCCGAAGGGGCTGACCACGCTGGGCAGCAGCACAGCGGCATAGGTGTTGGCGAGCCCCATCTCGCTGAAGAGGAGATACAGCGGGAGAGCGAGCGCGGTGCCCGGGATGAGCACCCCGGCGAGGATGACGTTGAAGATGCCCTCCCGTCCGGGGAAGGGGAACTTGGCCAGGGCGTAGCCGGCGGCGGCCGACAGCAGGGTGGCAGCGAGCGCGCCGACGCCCGCGTACATCAGGCTGTTGGCGAACCAGCGGACGTAGATGCCGTCGTCGTAGGTCAGCACCCGGTGCAGATAGTCGATGGGGTGCGGATCGTGGAACCAGAAGCCGAACGTGCCGAAGAGGTCGCTGCTGGACTTGGTCGACGACACCACGAGCCAGTAGACCGGCACCAGGAAGTAGACGGCCGCGACGGCGAGCAGCGAGAGGGTGATGATGCGGTAGCGCAGCGGCGGCTGCCGGCCGTCCCGGCGGCGGCCGGGGCGGCGCGACTCGCTCGCCCCGGTGCCCGGCGCCGGGGTGCCGTCCGCCGGGATCTGCTGGGTGACCTCGGTGCTCACCTGCTCGTCCCGCCCTTCCCCTTGGACCCTGTGGATCCCTTGGGCTCTCGCTGTCCCACCAGCCTGAGGAAGCTGAAGGACAGTACGCAGGCGACGAGTGCGAGCAGCACCGCCTCGGCCGCCGCGATGTGCTGGTTGTTGCTGGTGAACGCCTCGTTGTAGGCGGCCAGATTGGGTGTGTAGCCGGAGTCGATGGAGTTGCTGAGCGGTTTGAGCACCTTGGGTTCGGCGAACAGCTGGAGGGTGCCGATGATGCTGAAGACGGTGGTCAGCACGAGCGCGGGCCGGATCAGCGGCAGCTTGATGCGCCAGGCGATCTGCCAGGCCCTGGCCCCGTCGATACGCGCCGCCTCGTACAGCTCGCCGGGCACGGACTTCAGCTGAGCGATCAGCACCAGCATGTTGTAGCCGGTGAACTGCCAGGTGACGATGTTCGCGATGGACCACAGCACGGTGGAGCGGGACAGGAAGTCCACGTCCCAGCCCGCGGAGTGGGCCATCTCCACCAGGGGGCTGATGCCCGGTACGTAGAGGAAGCCCCACAGGATCGAGGCGATGACGCCGGGCACCCCGTACGGCAGGAAGAAGGCCGTCCGGAAGAAGCCGACCCAGCGGGCGGAGGCCGCCTCCAGCAGCAGCGCGAGCCCGGTGGCCAGCACGATCATCACCGGGATCTGGACGGCACCGAACAGCAGCACCCGCCCGAATCCGGCGGTGAAGCGGTCGTCCTCCAGTGCGTGCGTGTAGTTGGAGAGGCCCGCCCAGACTTCCTTGGTCTCGCCGCCGAGGCCGAGCGCGCCGGTGCGCTCGATCTTCAGCAGACTCTCGTACAGGGCATAGCCGATGGGCGCGATGAAGCACAGCAGGAACAGCGCGAGGAAGGGCAGCAGAAAACCGGCCGCTGCCCGCGCGCTGCGGGCCTCCGTGTGGGTGGGGCGTCTCACCCGGCCTTCACCTGCAGTCCCTTTTCCTTCAGGTCGGTGATCGTCTCGCCCTGCACCTTCTTCAGTACGGACCGGAAGGAGCCGCCGTCGCCCAGGGCCGCGGTGAAGGCGTCGCCCAGCCGCTGGTAGAGGGTGTCGGTGGCCGGGCCCCAGCGCCAGCTGGTGTCCACGCCCTTGCTCGCGGCGTCGAACACCTTGCTGTACTCCTGGCCGCCCATGAAGTCCTTGTGCACATCCAGCTGGGAGGTGGTGTAGCCCTGTTTGGCGGCGGGGGTGCCATAGCCGTTGTCGATAAGGAGCTTGATCGACTCGGGGTCGGTGTTGAGCCAGATCGCGAACTTGAGCGCGTCCTGGGGGTACTTGCTCTTGGCGAAGACCGCGGTGGTGGAGCCGCCCCAGTTGGCGAAGGCCCCGTCGCCCTTCTTCCACTGCGGCATGGGCACGACCCGCCACTTTCCGCTGGTCTTCGGGGCGTTGCCGACCAGCAGCGCATCGCCCCAGCTGGCGCCGAGCCAGGAGGCCATCGCGCCGGTCTGAACGTCCTTGTACCAGGCGTTCTGCCGGTCCGGGATGGTCTTGATCAGCTTCTGCTTGACCAGCGCCTCCCAGTAGTCGGCGACCTTACGGGTCGGCTCGTCGTCGATGCTCACCAGCCAGGTGTCGCCCTCGGAGCCGAACCAGCGCGCCCCGGCCTGCCAGGCCAGGCCCGCGAAACGGTTGCCGTTGGTCGCCGAGAAGGTCTCGATCCAGGCGCCCTTCTTACGGATCGCCTTGGCCGCCGCCTCGTACTCGTCCCAGGTGGTGGGCGGCTCGATGTCCCACTTGTCGAACAGGTCCTGACGGATGAACAGGCCCATCGGACCTGACGCCTGCGGTACGGCGTAGACCGCCTTGCCGAACACCGACTGCTGCCACTGCCAGCCGACGAACTTGTCCTTGTACTTGTCGACCCCGTACTTGGTGAGGTCCAGCAGACCGTTGTCGATGAGGAAGCTGGGCACGACCGGGTACTCGATCTGGCCGAGGTCCGGCGGGTTGCCCGCCTTGATCGCGGCGTGCATCTTCGCGTACTGGGCGCCGTCCACGGCCGAGACCTTCTCGACCTCGACCTGCACCTCGGGGTTCTTGCTGTTCCACAGGTCGACGGGCTTGTCGATGCCCGGCACCCAGGACCAGAAGGTCAGCGAGATCTTCTCGCCCTTCTTACGGCCCTTGGGCTCGTCGTCCCCGTCGTCCGAGCCACAGCCCGCGAGGGCGAAGCCGGCCGCCACGGCGGCCGCGCCGCCCAGGACGGCGCGCCGCCCGGGGGCCTGGAGGGGACCGTGAGAACTGTGGTGGTGCGTCTCGCTCATACCAGCTCCTTCACCGGAATGCGCCGGAAGGTGATCGTCGAGTAGGCGCTGAAGTCGCCGGTCTCGTACAGCAGTCCGACGGTCGCGTCATCGATCCTGACCAGATCGGAGTAGGCGGCCGGCAGCCCGTCGACGGTGTGCGCGGGCCGCCAGGTGACCCCGCCGTCGCGGCTGGCCCGTACGGTCATCAGGGCCCGGTAGCCGGGGTCGGCGGGCCCGGAGAACAGCAGCACGTCCGGGCCCCCGGGGTCGCCGAGGTGCAGCACGCTGCCCTCGACGACCGGCGCGACCAACCCGGCCTGTGGCCTGAAGGGCTTGGTGAGGGTCGCGCCGCCGTCGGACGAGTAGGCGTCGGCCCGGTTGCCGGGCGCGTTCGCGTCGCTGCGGGTGTTGAAGTAGATCCGGCCGTCGGGGAGTTCGGCCGCGGTGGTCTCATTCGCGTTGACGTATCCGTCGGGGTTGTCCTCGATGTATCCGATCCGCCAGGTGGCGCCGTCGTCGTCGCTGAGCAGATCGTGCCCGCCGTCGTACTTGCCCTCGGCCCCGGTGTCCCCGGCGACGGTCGGCGGCGTCGAGTGGTTGCCGGGGACGACGATCCGGCCCGGCCAGGAGCCGTGGCGTAACCGCAGGGCGTGGCCGGGCGTGGTGGCGTACCAGCGCCACTCCGGCCGCTTCGCCTCACCGGTGATCTCCCGGGCCGCGCTCCAGCTCGCCCCGTCGTCGTCGCTGTGCGTCACCCACACCCGCCGCCCGTCGGCCGCGGACACCTCGCCGAGCCGGATCAGGGTCTCGGTGGCGGAGGCGGCGCTGGTCACATGGACCAGGACGACCCGGCCGCCGGCGGTGACCACGGGCGCCGGGTTCCCGGCCGTGCCGTCGCCGTTACGGGCGACGACCTGTAACGGCCCCCAGGTCCGGCCGCCGTCGGCCGAACGCCTGAGGACGAGGTCGATGTCGCCGTGGTCGGCGGAGGACCCCACCCGCCCCTCGGCGAAGGCCAGGAGCGTCCCGGCGGCCGTCGCCACCACCGCCGGAATGCGGTAGCTCGCATACCCCCCGGCCCCCGCCCGGAACGGCACGGAGACCTCGTACGCGCACGCTGCCACACCGCTTGCCATCCGCCCCCCCCTTCCCGCTCAGTCTCGGGGCGCTTCTACGCGCGGGCTTCCCTCGTCACTGCTCGCTCCTCCGTCGCTGCGCGGCTCCTCAGTCCAGCCCGCGCAGCGCCCCGAGACACGCTCGTTCCTGCGATGCCCCGTTGCAGTCGAGTGCCGCCGCCAAAATGACCGGACGTAGGACGTCCCTTGTGTGCGGCGACCTTAGGGTTCGCCTCACAGAGCGTCAAGGGACGGCACATGAACACTTAGCGGCGGATCCGTCGAAAGATGCAGGGAGCCGCCACCGATTTCCTCCGCCGGGCGGAGGTTCCGTCAGTCGGCGGCTCATAGCGTCGCGTTATGACCAACGCTTACAAGCAGCTCCTGGAAGGGACCGCCACTCTCGCCGTCGGGCTGGCACTGTGGCTGTTCGCCGGGGACGTCGAACTCCACGTAGTGGAGCTCCCCAAGATTGGGGTCGTGATGATGTGCTGGGGCGGCGCACAACTGCTCTACGGCTCTTACTTGAGCCTGGGCGGGCAACGCTCGAAGCGCTGAACCCGCCCAAAGCCGCTCGAAAGAGTGAGCCTCTTCAGGGGATAGCCCTGCCGCCCCGTGGGCTACGACAGGATCCCGGTGCCGTGACTCCGCTCCCCACCTGACGGAGGGGGCTTCCAACCCGAAGGTTGCGGTCCAGCCCGAACCGGCCCCTTACGGGGTGTAATCAACCTATCACAGGCCAGAGGGGGCAACTCCCCACGACAGGAGACCAATGGACGCCGTACGGGTCGCGCTGCTGCGCGATGTGCTCGCCGGGACCGAATGGCTGCGGGCCACCCGCCGGTTCGCGGGGTCCCTGCGGGCCTCGGTCGAGCCGCGCGGGGGCGGGCTGCTGCTGGTCGGCAGCGAGGAGTACGAGCCCTGGCACCTGGCCGCGCACCTCGACGACGAGGCCGCCTGGTCCGGTCTGCCCGAGCTGTCCCCCACCCTCGTACGCCACCGGATCCCGGACGGCGCGCTCCCCGCACATCTGTCCATCGGCCTCGGCCGGTTGGAGCGCGCCAGGCGCGGCGAGACGCTGCTCGTGGTCGCGCCCGACGACCCGGGGGACGGGCTGCTGGAGCGGGTGCACGGTGCGCGCCGGAGCGGGGCCACCGTGCTCGCCCTCGACGGCGGCCACGCCGAACTGCACGCCCTCGCACATGACGCGCTGGCGGCCCCTTCCGACGCGGGCCTCGATCTGGACACCCTCCAGCACCTGGTCAGCGCGGCCGCCGGGGAGAACGGCCTGCCCGCGCCGCGCGGCCGCCACCGCTTCCGCGACCGCCTCGCCCGGCTGGCCGACCGGCTGACGGACCCGCCACCGGCCCCGTGGTAAGCCCGGCGGAGCGGCATGGCGGAGCGACCCGGTGGAGCGACCCGGTGGAGCGACCCGGTGGAGCGACCCGGTGGAGCGGCATGGCGGGAAAAATTCGTTTGTGGGCGGCACGGATGGCGCTTGAGCATGTCCCCTTGTGACGGACGATCCACATCCCCCGCCGCGGGGGGCGCGTTGGCGCGCCCTGCTGCCCGATCTCGCGCCCTGGCGCTCCTCCCGCGACTTCCGCCTGTTGTGGACCGCGGGCCTGGTGACCTCCTTCGGCACCTTCCTGACCATGGTGGCGCTGCCGCTGCAGATCAAGGAGTTGACGGGGTCGGCCCTCGCCGTCGGCGCGATCGGCGCGGTCGAGCTGGTGCCGCTCATCGTCTTCGGCCTGTACGGCGGGGCGCTCGCCGACGCCGTCGACCGCCGAAAGCTGATCCTGCTCACCGAGGTGGGCCTGGGCCTGCTGTCGGCGCTGCTGCTGGCCAACAGCCTGCTGCCCGACCCCATGCTGTGGCCGCTGTACGTCGTGGCCGCCCTGACCAGCGCGCTCACCGGGCTGCAGCGCCCGGCCCTCGACTCGATCACGGTCCGCATCGTCCCGCACGACCAGCTCACCGCGGCCGCCGCGCTGAGCGCGCTCCGCTGGCAGCTGTCCGCCGTCGCGGGCCCCTCACTCGCGGGCATCGTCGTCGCGTACGCCGGGCTGCCCTTCGCCTACGGCCTGGACCTGCTGACCTTCGCCGTCTCGGTCCTCCTCGGGCTCGGCCTCAAGCCCGCGGCACCCGCCCACGACGCGGAGAAGCCGTCGCTGCGGGCGATCGGCGAAGGCGCGCGCTACGCCTGGCGGCGCAAGGAGCTGCTCGGCACGTATGCGGTGGACATTGCGGCCATGCTGTTCGCCTTCCCGAACGCGATCTTCCCCTTCCTCGCCGACGAACTGGACGCTCCCTGGTCGCTCGGCCTGATGTACGCGGCCGGGTCGGTCGGCTCCATCGCGGTGAGCGTGACCAGCGGCTGGGCCTCACGGGTGCACCGGCACGGCCGGATGGTCGTGCTCAGCGCGGCGCTGTGGGGCGCGGCGATGGCCGTGGCGGGATGGCTGCCGAACGTCTGGCTGGTGCTGCTGTGCCTGGCGGTGGCGGGCGGGGCGGACATGGTCAGCGGGCTGTTCCGCTCGACGATGTGGAACCAGACGATCCCCGACGAGCTGCGGGGCCGGCTGGCGGGCATCGAGCTGCTCTCGTACGCGACGGGCCCACAGCTGGGCCAGGTCCGGGCCGGCGGCATGGCCGGCCTGGTCGGCGTCCGGGCCTCGGTATGGACGGGCGGCCTGGCCTGCGTGGCCTCCATCGGCCTCCTGGCGCTGACCCTGCCGAAGCTCATGACGTACGACGCAAGGACAGACGAACACGCGCGCCACGTCCGCGAGCTACGCGAGACGGCAGGCGCGAGGGTGGCCGACGCGGCGGCGTAGGCCGCGGCGCGGCGGCGGACGCGGCGCGGCGGGCACGGCGCGGCGGGCGCGCGGCCCGCGGTTCGTCCGGGCGCTGGGGCCGACGGTTCGTCCGGGCGCTGGGCCGACGGGGTGCGGCC
>NZ_JBHWES010000034.1:0-122652 GCF_042734105.1 Streptomyces sp. NPDC059679
CCCTCTCGGGGGGGGGGGGGCCCCCAAAGCCACCACACATCCCGGCTACTCCGGCGCGCGCAGCCGCACCACCGTGGTCGCCGCGTGGCGGGCGGTGCTGTCCCGCCGTACCTCGACCGTCAGCTCCGGGACCACCGGCCGGTACGAGATCTCGGTGCCGACCATGTCCATGGCGGTGAGGGCGGGCTCGGTCCCGGGAGGCTCCGCGGGGGCGGGCAGGCCGCGCAGCGCGGCCGTGATCTGGGCACGTACGGCCGGGGAGAGCGGGGTGGAGACCACCGGGTCGTCGGCGCCCGGCAGCACCAGCGCGAGCGAGCGCGGGTGGTAGCGGGGGCCGACGACGCCGACCACCACGGCCTCCCGCGTCTCGGAGTGGCGCAGCTTCCACCAGTGGCGGCCCGCGCGGTAGGGCTGGCCGAGGCTCTTGATCACCAGGCCTTCGACGCCGCTGGCCGGAAGGGTGTCGTACCAGGTGGCGGCGAGCTCGGGGTCGGTGGTCATGGGGACGGGCTGCAGCGGCGGCCCGTACGGCTCCAGCAGCGCGACGAGCCGGGCGCGGCGCCGCTCGTACGCCAGGGGGCGCAGGTCCTCGCCCCCGGCGGCAAGCAGGTCGAAGGCGGCGTAGGAGGCGGGGAGTTCGCGGGCGAGCCGGGCGGCACGGGCGCGGGTGGCCGCCGCGCGCTTCTGGACGGCGGCGAAGTCCGTACGGCCGCCGGTCCACACGACGACCTCGCCGTCCAGGACCGTCCCGGCCGGGAGCCGTTCCGCGGCGGCCCGCAGATCGGGGAACGCCGTGGTGACGATGCGCCCGGAGCGGGCCTGCAGCAGGACGTCGTCCTCCGTACGGAAGATCAGTACGCGGTGGCCGTCGAACTTCGGCTCGTACGCCAGGCGCTTCCCCGCCGGGTCGGGAAAGGCGTGGACGGGGCGGGCCAGCGCGACCTCCACGGGCGGCAGCAGCGGCATCCGCGAGGGCGGGCTCCAGCGCGGGATCACCACGGGGCTCCGGTGGGCGCGGCTGCGGGCTGCGGCGCGGCTGCGGCGGGCGGCATGGCTCCGGCGGGCGGCGCGGCCCCGGAGGCCGGCCGGACCCACGGCATCGGCGCGGCTCCGGGCACCGGCACGGCCCCGGGCACCGGCACGGCCCTGGGCGTCGGCGCGGCTCCGGGCACCGGCACGGCCCCAGCGGGCCGCGCGGCCCCGGCGGCAGGCACGGCTGCGCTTGGCCCTCCCGCCGCGCCCGGCCCGGTCGTGGCTTTCACGGCGTTTCCCCCGCGGGCAGCGGGCGGGCCAGCTCCGGGTCCAGAAGGGGCTCCAGCAGATCCCCGTGCCGGTCCAGCCGGGGCGTGATGTCGTCGATCCGGAAGACCAGCTGCGCGGGGTCCTCGCACCCCTCGACCTCGCCCCAGGTGATGGGCGTGGAGACGGTCGGCTCGCGGCGCGCGCGGGCGGTGTAGGGGGCGGCGGTGGTCTTCGCGGCGGCGTTCTGGCTGAAGTCGACGAACACCTTCCCGGGCCGCTGCGAGCGGGTCATTTTGGAGGTCACCAGGCCGGGCACGGCGGCCGTGGCCTCCAGGGCGAGCTTTCTGGCGTAGCCGGTGGTCTCCGGGGAGGGGGTCGGCTCCACCGGGATCAGCAGATGCAGCCCCTTGGAGCCGCTGGTCTTGGCGTACGCGGACAGGCCGTCGGCGTGCAGCCGCTCGCGCAGCCATTCGGCGACGGCGCAGCAGTGCACGATCGTGGCGGGCGGGCCCGGGTCGAGGTCGAAGACGAGGCGGTCGGCGAGGCCGGCGGCGCGATCGGCGCGCCACATGGGGGCGTGGAATTCGACAACCAGGTTTCCGGCCCACATCAGCGAGGCGAGGTCCTGGACGAGGATCTGACGGGAGGTCTCCCCCTCGTGGCGGGGCACCTCGGCCGTCGCCACCCAGTCGGGTGTGCCCGGGGGCGGGTTCTTGGTGAAGAACGTCTGGCCGTCGGGGCCGTCCGGGAAGCGGAGGAACGCCAGCGGCCGGCCGCGCAGATGGCGCAGAAGCGGGCCGGCGACGGCCGCCAGGTAGTGCAGCAGCTCTCCCTTGGTGGTGCCCGTGGCCGGATAGAGCACCTTCTCGAGGTTACTGAGCGCGATGCGCCGCCCCTCCACCTCCGCGATCGGGGACATACGATAAGAATCTCACGAAAGGGATCAAAAGCATGCGATCCATCTGGAATGGGATCATTTCCTTCGGCCTGGTCAGCATCCCGATCAAGATGTATCCGGCGACCGAGGACCACTCCGTCTCCTTCCGGCAGGTGCACACCAAGGACGGCGGCCGGATCCGCTACCGCAAGGTCTGCGAGCTCGAGGACAAGCAGATCGACGCGGACGAGATCGGCAAGGCATACGAGGACGCCGACGGCACGCTGATCCCGATCACCGACGAGGACCTGGCCCACCTACCGCTGCCCACGACCCGCGCCCTGGAGATCCAGGCGTTCGTCTCGGCGGCGGACATCGACCCCCTCCAGATGGGCGACGCCTATTACCTCGGCGCGAACGGCCCCGCGGCCGCCAAGCCGTACGCCCTGCTGCGCGAAGCGCTCAAGCGCAGCGAGAAGGTCGCCATCACCAAATACGCCCACCGCGGCCGGGAGCGTCTGGGCATGCTGCGCGTGGTGGGCGACGCCATCGCGATGCACCGGCTGCTGTGGCCCGACGAGGTGCGCAACCCGGTCGGCGTGGCGCCCAAGGAGAAGGTGACGGTACGGAAGGCGGAGCTCGACCTCGCCGACACCTTGATGAACACGCTCGGCGAGGTGGATCTGACCCAGCTGCACGACGAGTACCAGGAGGCGCTGGACGCCCTCGTGGCGGCCAAGATGGCCGGCGCCACACCCACCGCCGAGCCCGGTGAGGCCCCGGCCGGGGCCCAGGTCGTCGACCTGATGGCGGCGCTGCGGGACAGCGTGCGCAGCGCCCGCGCGGCCCGGGGCGAGGAGGCCGGGGAAGCCGGGGAAGCCGGGGAGGCCGAGGAAGAGGCGGAGGCCACGGTCCACCCGCTGCCGGCGCGCAAGAAGGCCGCGGCGCCCGCGAAGAAGGCCGCCGCGACGAAGAAGAAGGGCACCGAGAAGGCCGGCGCGAAGACAGGCGCCGCGAAGACCACGGCGAAGAAGGCCGCGGCCAAGAAGGCCCCCGCCAAGAAGCAGGCCACCGGCAGACGGGCGGGCGGACGGACGGCCTCCTGACAGCGGCCCGACCGCTCCCGATCCGCGGCCCCAGCTGAACGTCAGCTGAACGCGGCCGTGTGGTCGCTCGCCCACTGCGCGAACGTACGCCCCGGCCGCCCCGTGATCCGCTCCACCTCCGGGGAGATCTCGGCCGGGCGGTCGACGGCCCCCGCGAACATCCGCAGTAGCGAGTCCGCGATGTCCGCCGGCACGCCGCCGCCGGCCATCGCCTCCCGGGCCGCCTCCGGCGGGATCTCCTCGTACCGCAGCGGCCGCCCCAGGGCCTCGCCGATGATGGTCACCTGCTCCGCGAAGGTCAGCGACTGCGGCCCCGACAGCACCGGCGCCTGGCCGGTGTGGTCGTCGCTGAGCAGGGCGCGGGCGGCGACGGCCGCGATGTCGGCCTCGTGGATGGGTGCCGTGTGGGCCTGGGCGTACGGGCCGTGGACCACATCGCCCTTGCCGAGCTGTTCCGCCCACTGCAGCGCGTTCGAGGCGAAGGCGCCCGGCCGGACGTGCGTCCAGGCCAGCCCCGATGCCTCGATCTCGGTCTCCAGCTCATGGTGGTGGTTGCCGATGGGATTGCCCGGGCCGGCGAACAGCACGGCCGAGGAGGAGAGCGTGACGATACGCCGCACCCCCGCCTGCTCGGCCTTGCACAGCAGCTCGCCCGCGCCCTGCCCCCACACCACCGCCGGGTTGAGGAAGACCGCCGTGGCGCCCTCCAGGGGAAGGTCCGCGGTCCGCGCCGCCTGGACCCCCTCGGGCAGCCGCGCCGCCTCGGGGTCGCGGGTCAGCGCGCGGACCTCCGCACCCGCCGCGACCAGCTCGTCCACCACATGCCTGCCGACGTTTCCGGTGGCTCCGGTCACCACGATCATGACGTTCTCCCCTTAGTTCTGCCGTCTCGTTGGGCTTGACGGGACCCACGATTCATCCATCCGGATGAACTTGTCAAACAAATAGATGGGTGAAGTCGGAGAGAGCTGCGGATAGCCTGATCAGGTGAAGGAGAAAGCGCCGCAGGCACCGCCGAAGAAGACCCGCCGCGCCCCCGCGCCGACGGAGCGCAAGCTCGACCCCGAGCGCTCCCGGCGGCTGCTGCTGGACGCCGCGATGGACGAGTTCGCCGAGAAGGGATTCGCGGGCGCCCGCGTCCAGGACATCGCGGACCGCGCCGGCCTGAACAAGCAGCTGATCAGCTACTACTTCGGTGGCAAGGAAGGGCTCTACCGCGAGCTGCACCAGCAGTGGCTGCGGCGCGAGGAGACCATCGCCGACCCGGCCCTCCCCCTCGACGAGCTCATCGTGCGCTACCTCGACTTGGCCTTCGCCGACCCCCGGTCCACCCGCCTCAACATCTGGCACGGCCTCACCGGCGGTGTGGTCGAGCAGGACCCCGAAGACCTCTCCGGGCTGCGCCGCCGCCAGGCGGACGGCGAACTGGCCGACGACCTCGATCCGGCCGCCGCGCTGCTGCTGTTCATCAGCATGGTCTCGGCGCCCACCGCGCTGCCGCACCTCGTACGGCAGCTCTTCGGCGTCGAGCCGGACTCGCCGGAGTTCCGCGAGCGCTACACCGAGCAGGTGCGCCGGATCGTCCGCCACCTCGCGCAGCCGCCTCGCGACCCCGTACGGCCGTAATTCGCTTGACCGTGCCGCATGCGCTGACAGGATGGCGCAGTCCGTCCGACGACCAGTCAGGAGCATGCGATGCGCCGATTCCTCGGAACTACTCAGCGCCCCCACCGGACGACAGTTCTCGAGGACTTCAGCACGCATGCCCACGTCGCACACCCCGCGCACATCGCGCACCCTGAACATCGGCATCCTGGCGCACGTCGACGCCGGTAAGACCAGTCTCACCGAACGCCTGCTCTTCGACCACGGCGCCATCGACCGCCTCGGCAGCGTCGACAGCGGCACCACCCAGACCGACACGGGCGACATCGAGCGCGAGCGCGGCATCACCGTGCGCTCGGCGGTCGCCTCCTTCACCGTGGGGCCGGCTCAGATCAACCTGATCGACACGCCCGGCCACTCGGACTTCATCGCCGAGGTCGAACGCGCCCTCGGGGTGCTGGACGGCGCGGTCCTGGTGCTGTCCGCGGTGGAGGGCGTCCAGGCGCAGACCCGGGTGCTGATGAAGACCCTGCGGCGGCTGCGGCTGCCGACCCTGCTCTTCGTCAACAAGATCGACCGCCCGGGCGCCCGCGACGAGGGGCTGCTGGCGGACATCCGGCACAAGCTGGCCCCGCACGTCGTCGCGCTGACGGCCGTACGGGACCTGGGCACGCGGCACGCCCGCGCCGTGCCCCGGTCGCTCGACGACGCGGACTTCCGCGGCCGGGTGGCCGAGGCGCTGGCCGACACCGACGACGCGCTGCTCGCCCGTGTCCTGGACGGGCCCCCGCCCACGCCCGCCGAACTGCGGGCCGCGCTGGCCGGTGGCACGGCGGACTGCCGTGTCCACCCGGTGTTCTTCGGCTCGGCGCTGAGCGGCCAGGGAGTCGGCGCGCTCGCCCGCGGGATGGCGCGTCTGCTGCCGCCCGCGCCCGTCGGCGCGGAAGCGGCCCCGTACGGGACGGTCTTCGCCGTCGAGCGCCGGGGCGGGACCGGCGGGAAGACCGCGTATCTGCGGCTGTTCGCGGGCGAGTTGGCCGTACGGCAGAAGGTGACGCTCCACCGCCGCGGGCCGGGCGGCACGCTCGTCGAATACAGCGGCCAGATCACCTCGCTCGATGTCGTCGGCCGGACCGGCGCGCAGTCGGACGCCGGGCGGCTGACCGCCGGGGACATCGGCAAGGTGCGCGGCCTGCCCGAGGTACGGGTCGGCGACCGGCTCGGTGGGACCGACGCCGACGCCAACGCCAACGGCAACACCAGCACCAACCCAAGCGCCGAAAGCGGCAGCGGCCCCGGGCATCCGCCGCCGGACCAGCCACACTTCGCCGCGCCCAGCCTGAGCACGGTCGTCCGCGCGCGCGAGCCCGGTCCGGGCCCCGCCGCACGGCTGCACGCCGCGCTGCTGAGCCTGGCCGAACAGGACCCGCTGATCCACGCCCGCGCCCTGCCCGGCGGCGCCACCTCGGTGCTGCTGTACGGCGAGGTCCAGAAGGAGATCATCGCGGCGACGCTCGCCCGGGACTTCGGCATCGAGGCCGACTTCGAGCCGAGCCGGCCGGTCCACGTCGAGCGGCCCGTGCGCGTCGGCGAGGCGTGCGAGGAGATGGCCCGGCGCCATCACAGCGGGCTCTGGGCCACCATCGGGCTGCGCGTCGAGCCCGCACGGACCGGCTCCGGGGTGATCTTCCGGTACGAGACCGAACTGGGCGCGCTGCCCCGCGCGTTCCACCACGCCATCGAGGAGACCGTGCACGACACCCTCCTCCAGGGCCACGACGGCCGGCCGGTGACCGACTGCCTCGTCACCCTCATCCGCTCGGGCTTCTCCAGCCCGCTCAGCACGGCGCGTGACTTCCGCGAGCTGACCCCAGTGGTGCTGGAGCGCGCACTGCGCGCCGCGGGGACGCGGGTGTACGAACCCTGCCACACCTTCGAGCTGGAGATCCCGCACGACGCGCTGGCCCCGGTCACCGGCCAACTCACCGCGGCCGAGGCCGACATCACCGCCGTCGAGGAGACGGCGGGCGGGGTGCCGGTCTGGCTGCTCGAAGGCCGGATCCCGGCCCGGGAGGTGCACGGGGTGAAGCGGTGGCTGCCGGGGCTCACGCGCGGTGAGGGCGTGTGGTGGTCCCGGCCGTCCGGGGACCGCCCGCTGGGCCCGGGGCGGGACCGCCGCACCGGCCCCGCCCCGGGCCCCGGTTCGGACCCTGGTTCCGGCCCCGGCACCAGTCAGATGCCGGGAGCCGCGGTGTAGATGAACGGGATGATCTCGGAGTTGAGGGACCGCCGGTCCGCAGCAGCTTGAGCAGCCACCCGTTCGTGTAGGTCTGCCAGGATCCTGAGTGAGAAACGAACGATGACGCTACGTTGGCGGCATGATGACGCCAAGTGAAGCCGACGAGTCCGGGCACGCCCGGTACACGTACCGGCTTCGCGTGTCGTCGACCGCCCGCACGGCGCCGCTGGCGGAGTGGGACCGGTGCCGGTGGATCTGGAACGAGTGCGTCGCCAAGTCCAAGGCCACCCACCTGCACAACAAGACCACGGGCCAGAAGCGGACCTGTGGCCCGGCCCAGCTCGACAAGATGCTGACCGAGGCGCGTGAGCGTACGCCGTGGCTGCGCGAGGGCTCCAGCGTTCCGCAGCAGCAGCTGATAAGGGACTTCGGCAAGTCCCGCGCCAAGGCGCACAAGGACATCCGGGAACGTCTGCCTCAGCGGCAGCGGGCCGGTATGCCCAAGTGGAAGAAGAAGCGCGAGGCCGCTCCGACCTTGAACTACACCCGGCGCGGGTTCCGGCTGAAGGACGATCGACTGCGCCTGGCGGGCGGGATCGTGCTGACGGTGGTGTGGTCGCGGGACCTGCCCGCCGCGCCCTCCTCGGTGCGCGTGTACCAGGACAGTGTCGGGCACTGGTACTGCTCGTTCGTGGTCCCCACCCAGGTGCGGCCGTTGCCGAAGACCGGCCGCGTGCTGGGTGTGGACTGGGGTGTGAGGGAGACCGCGACCACCACCTCGAACGTCCATGACCTCCCGCATCCGGAGCACGGGCGCAGGGCCCAGGCCAGGCTGACCCGGTACGACCGGATGACGGCCCGCCGCAGACCGAAGAAGGGGCAGGCCGCATCGAGGGGCTACCGCGAGACGAAGAAGTGGCGGGCGGAGGCCTACGCGAAGATCGCCCGGCAGCGGCAGGACACGGGCCGCAAGTGGGCGACGAAGGTTGTGACCGACCACGACGCCGTCGCGGTGGAGGACTTCAAGGCGAAGTTCCTCGCCAGGTCCTCGATGGCGCGCAAGGCGGCGGACGCCGCGATCGGCGCCACGAAGAAGGCCCTGATCGAAATGGGCCGCAAGCACGGGCGGGACATCCGCCTTGTGCATCCCGCGCACACCACCATGGACTGCGCATCGTGCGGAGCGAGAACCAAGCACGCACTGCCACTGTCCGAGCGCACCTACACCTGCACCGTATGCGGAGCCGCCTCCCCCAGAGACAAGAACTCCGCCCACGTGATGCTCCACCGGGCAGGTCTGAACCCGGCTGGTGCCGAGGGCATAAGACCTCCGGGAGCGCTGCTCCCGGAGGCAGCCTGAGCCAGGAATCCCCTCCCTTCAGGATTTTGGGAGGGGAGCAGTCAATTCCGTACGTCTCGGGCGTATGCTCGGGCCGCATGGGGGCGGAAAACGGCAATACCGCCAATGCGCCCGCCCGTGACGGGACTTGGCGGGTTCGGATCCATAGTACGACGGGCGACGTTCTGGGCGCGGGAATCCTTCTGGGCAGCGAGACGGTGTTGACCTGCGCTCATGTGATCCCCGAGGACGGACGGCCGCTTCCGGCCACGGAAGTGCGGGTCGACCTGGTCGGCGTGCCCGACGCCGAGCCCGTCAGCGCGCGCGTCGCCCCGGGCTGCTGGGTGCCGCAGCGCGCCGACAGCTGCGGCGATGTGGCGCTGCTGAGGCTGAGCCGCCCCCAGCCCGCCGAGCACGCCGCGCCCCTGTTCCGGCTGCCCCCGGTGTCCCGGCGGCCGGTGCGGATGTGCGGCTTCCCCGACGGCAACGACGACGGCATGTGGTTCCTGGGCAGCCTCGCGGGCGCCGCGGGGCCGCGCGCGGAGTGGGTGCAGGTCAACCCGGAAACGCCCGGTGACGTGGTGCGCTACGGCTTCAGCGGCGCCGGGGTCGAGGACGAGCAGACCCACCATGTCATCGGCATGGTGGTCAGCCGCTACGACGACTCCGACAGCGTGCCGAGCGCCGAGCGCCGCCGCTTTTCGTACATGATCCCCGTCGAGACCATCGTCCGGCATCTGCCTCAGGTCGCCCGCTGGGTGGGCGGCGAGGCCGGGGTGGACCCGCGGCTGGTCTCCCCGCTCACCGACGGCGTCCAGGACATCGGCTTCGCCCAGCGGCTGGCCCTGTGGCTGCGGCGGGAGAGCCTGGCCGGACGGGAGGGGATCGCGGACGTCGAGACGGTCGTGATCGAGGACGACGACAGCGACCGGAACGGGGCGCTCAGCCGGGCCGTGACGCTCGCGGACCGCGAGCTGTCCGGGGACGGCGCCGAGGAGGCGGTGTCCACCGCACCGCGCGATACGGTGCCGCCCATCGGCAGCCTGGATCTGGCCATCGACGTCACCGGCCGCACCGACACCGATGTGGCCAAGCGGGTCGCCGACCGGATGGACCTCAAGTCGCTCGGTGACACCTCGCCGCTCAGCCGCATCCGGGCCAACGCGGTGCCGCTGACCATCGTGGCCGTGAGCGTCGACCGGGCCCATGACCCCGAGGCCCTGGTCCGTTTCATGAAGCTCCTCGCTGACCAGGGCAGCCGGCTGATGCTGGTCTTCCGCGATGGGCAGGCGCCCGGTCTACACCTGGCCGAGCGGCTGTTCCGCCCGGACCGGGCGCGGATCGACGCATGGCTGGACGAGCTGACCGGGCAGGTGACCCGCGCGGAGGGCCGCGAGCGCGAGGCGGCCGAGCGGCGCGCGCTGCTCTCCCCCTCCCTGAACCCGCCGTACACCCGCAATGCCTCGGCGCTGCGCATCAATCTGCTCAGACTGCGCGACGACCCCGGGCTGCACACCCACCACATCATCGCCAAGCTGGCCGTCTTCGAGCATTCGGTGGCCACGGTCCTGCGGCACGCCGAGGCGGCGCTGTGCGCGGCCGACGAACAGCTGAAGCGCATCCCGGAGCTGCGGAACCTGCTGGCTCCGTACGCCGTGCGGCTGGGCGCCATGGGCGCGGCCGAGCTCCCCGAGCTGATCCCGCTCCAGCGCGCGGCGTTCGACCTGCTGCGTTCGGTGCCGTACGACGTGCCGGCCGCGCAGGAGGCGGTCGACCGGTTCGTCCGCGCCGTCAACGAGATCCGGCCGTGAACCGCGAAGACACAGGCAGACAGGCAGACACGGGCAGAGACGGGGAGGAAGAGGGATGACGGACGGGACGAGCGGCGGGGCGGCGGTCTGCGACCGGCCCGACTGCCCCGGTACCGGCCGCGGCCGGATCAACGTCCGCGGCTTCTGCTCGGAGTGTGGCCGCAAGGCCCGGGGCCGGGCCGCCGGCCACCCCTCCCCCGACGCACCCGCGTCCGCGTCCGCCATCCCCGCGCACGCGTCCGCCTCCGCCTCCGCCATCCTGGAGTCCGAGTCCACCGCCACCGCGGCCCGCGCACGACGGCGCGCCGTGGCCCGGAAGTTCACCGTCCGGCCCCCGGGCGACGGCCTGCTGGATCTGCCGCGCGTCGAACTCCCCTCCCTCCGCGACCTGGTCATCGACAATCCCCAGCCACCCCCGCAGGGACAGCCCTGCGCGGGCTGCGACGAGACCGTGGGCGCGGCATACGCCGGGCAGCCCGCGCTGTGGACCGGGGTCTGCCACCGCTGCCGCCACCCCTTCGACTTCACCCCGCAGCTGCGGCCCGGGGATCTGCTGGGCGGCCAGTACGAGGTGGTCGGCGGCGTGGCGTACGGGGGTCTGGGCTGGGTCTATCTCGCCGAGGACACCCAGCTGGACCGCCAGCCCGTCGCCATCAAGGGGCTGATCAACGACGATGACGAGACGGCGCAGCGCGCGGCCATCGAGGAGCGCCGCTATCTGACCATGCTCGACCACCCGGGCATCGTCAGCATCATCAACTATGTGCGCCACCCGGCCCGCGGCAGCGGCCGGCCGCAGGGCTACATCGTGATGGAGTTCGTCGCCGGGGTGACCCTCTCGACGATCGGGGACTACATCGCCCGCGCCGATCGGCACTTCGACGGACCGCGCGTCTACCAGCACATCCTCACCTACGGCGCCCTGGCCCTCGACGCGCTGGAGTATCTGCACGGCGAGAAGCTGGTCTACTGCGACCTCAAGCCGAGCAATGTCATGCACCACGAGGGCCGGGTCAAGGTGATCGACCTCGGCGCGGTCCGCCAGCTGGGGCAGCGGGACGGCCACCCCGTCATCACCGAGAAGTTCGCCGCCCCCGAGGTGGTCCATCGCGGCGCCCTCCCCACCGAGCTCCATGACCTCTACGGCGTCGGGAAGACCCTGAAGAACCTCTCCGACAAGGTCAGCCGGGCCGCCCAGCGGCCGCCGGGCCTCGGCCGCGAGTCGTACGACAGGCTCCTGGCCCGCGCGACGGCCTATGACCCGCGGCAGCGGTTCGGCTCCGCCCGCGAGATGGCAGAGCAGCTGCGCGGGGTGCTCCGCGAGATCCATTCGCTGCGGCTGGAGCGGGAGCAGCCCGAGCCGTCCACGCTGTTCGCCCCGACCGCGGCCCTGCTCGACTCCGGGCTCGGCCGGATCCCTGGTCTGGAGCGCTGGCTGACCGGGGAGGCCCGTCCGGTGCTCGCGGACGGGCGGCCCGCCCCGAAGCGGGTGCCGACCGGGCTGCCGGTGCCGTTCCCCGACGCCAAGGACCCGGGCGCGGCGCTGCTCAACACCCCGACCGACAGCGGCCCGCGGCGGCTGATCGAGCAGTTGCGGGCCTTTCCGCATGAGTCCGCCGAGATACGGTTCCGCATCTGCCGCGCCCATCTCGAACTCGACGCGGTCGACGAGGCGAAGGCCCAGGTGAAGGCCGCCGAGCGGATCATCGGCGGGGACCGGGCGCCGTACGACTGGCGGCTGAACTGGCACCGCGCGCTGGTGCGGCTCGCCGAGGACGCGGTGGCCGAGGCCCGGCGGGAGTTCGACGCGGTGTACGGGGCGCTGCCCGGGGAGTACGCGCCCAAGCTCGCCCTCGGGTACTGCGCCGAGCACCTGGCCGACCACGGCGCCGCCGAGCGGTTCTACCAGGCGGTCTGGCAGCGCAACCGCTCCCAGGGCAGCGCCGCCTTCGGCCTGGCCCGGCTGCGGCTGGCCGCGGGCGACCGCACCGGGTCGGTCGACGTCCTCAGCGAGGTGCCGAAGGTCTCGCGCCACCACGACGCCGCCCAGATCGCCACGGTGCGGGTGCTGGCCGGCCGGCTGGGCCACCCGGACGGGCTGCCGACCGAGGCGGACTTCGCGGAGGTGCTGACCCGGCTGCCGCGGCTGTATCTGGACGACGGACGGTCCTCGGGCCACGCCCGCGAGCGGCTGACCGCCGAGGTGTGGGAGACCGCCCTCGACTGGGTGCTCCGGTTCGGGAACAAGGACGAGGCCGGGGCGCTGCTCGGAGAGTACGACGAGGAGTCCACGGTGCGCGCCAAGCTCGAAGAAACCCTGCGGGCCCTGGCCCAGCAGGCGGACAGCCCCGAGGCCGTGGAGGTGCTGGTCGACCGGGCCAACGCCGTCAGGCCCATGACCCGCGTCTGACAGGGGGATCGGATGAGCGAGGGCACACGGGACACAGAGGACACAGCAGGTACAGAGGACACCGCGGGAACGGATCGGGCGACCGCGCATCAGGCGACCGCGCATCGGGCGACCGCCGATCAGGCGACAGGGGACGGCGGCGCGGACGAAGGCCGCGGCGCCGCCATCACCCTGCGCGTGGACCAGAACGAGTACCTTCCGGCCGCCGCGGGCCGCGCCGAGATGCACGCCATCGTCAGGGTCGAGGCCCGGGGCCTGGGCCCGGCCGCGGCCCGCGCCGCGGCTTCCGAGGTCATCGTCATCGACTGCTCGGGGTCGATGGCCTGGCCCCCGACAAAGATCATGGCGGCCCGCAAGGCCACCGTCGCCGCCGTCTCCGCCCTGCGCAAGGGCACACGTTTCGCGGTCGTCCAGGGCACCGAGCGGGCCGAGGTCGTCTATCCGCCCACCGGCGGCATGGCGGTCGCCGGGCCCGACACCAAGGCCGCCGCCTCGCGCGCCGCGATGAAGCTCGCCGCGCTGGGCGGCACCGCGATCGGCACCTGGCTCGATCTCGCCCGCCGCCTCCACTCCGAGCAGCCCACCGCGCTGCGGCACACCCTGCTGCTGACCGACGGCAAGAACGAGCACGAGGACCCCGGCGATCTGGCGCGGGTGCTCGACGCCTGCGCCCCGTCCTTCACCTGCGACGCGCGCGGCATCGGCGACGGCTGGGACGCCACCGAGCTCAAGGAGATCGTGCGGCGGCTGCGCGGCCGGGCCGACGCGGTCCTCGACCACTCCGACCTGCCGGCCGAGTTCGAGGCGCTGACGCGCGGCTCGATGGCCAGGGCGCTGGCCGCGCTGCGGATCCGGATCCGGACCCGCGCGGGCGGCGCGGTCGGCATGGTCAAGCAGGTGTACCCGACCCGGGTGGACCTGACCGACGAGGGCGCCCGGCCCGACCCGCGCACCTGGGAGTGGCGCAGCGGCCCGTGGGGCGACGAGGTGCGCGAGTACCAGGTATGTGTGACCGCCGACCCGGAGGGCGACGCACAGGACGAGGAGATCGAGCTCGCCTGGGTGGAGCTGGCGCTGGACGGGGCGTCAGCGGACAGTGCCTCAGCGGGCGGCCCGGCAAAGGACGACCGGTCAGGAGCCGGCGCGGCCGACATCCGGCTGCCCGCCGCGGAGTCCGTCCTGGTCCGCTGGACGGACGACCCGCTGCTGTCGTCCCGTATCCACCCCCGGCTCGCCCACTACGGCGCGGACGATGCCCTCGGCCTCGCCGTCACCGCGGCCTACGACGCGTATGTGGCGGGCGAGCCGCGGCAGGCCCTGACGCACTGGGGCCGGGCGGTCCGGCTCGCGCATGAGCTGGGCAACGAGAAGATGCTGGACCGGCTGCGCGGGCTGGTCGACATCGTGGACGCCGCGGCGGGCGAGGTGCGGCTGCGCGAGCGGATCCGGCCGCTCGATCTGAACTCGGCGATGGTGCTGTCCGAGGAGAGCAGCCGCTTCCGCGGCCCGGGCCCGGGCGCCGCCGACCCCCTCGCCCCCGCCGTGCCCACCGCCCCCGCCATGTCCGCCATGCCGCCAGGACCCGACCTCGAATGCCCCAACTGCGGGCGCATGGCCCCGGCCACGGCCACCTTCTGCCAGCAGTGCGACACGACCCTGCACCCCGGCGGCCCCGGCACCCCGGCCGGTGCGGTATGACCGGCACCCGCGCCTTTCTGATCCGCCGTCTGGTGACGCTGCTGGCGCTCTCGGCAGCCGCCTCGGCCGCGCTGTTCACCGCGTACTACGGCGTCAGCCGCAACGCCCAGGCCGTACGGGACGAATCCGCCCCCGCGATCCTCCAGGTGGCCGCGGCCGAGGTGGCCCTGAACGATTCGTACGAGTCCGCGGAGAGCAGCCTCACCGGCGACACCGGCGATATCGAGGGCCTGGGCGAGGACTACCGCACCGCGCTCTCGACGGCCACCCAGGCCCTGGCCCAGGCCCTCAAGTCGACCACCGCGGGCACCCCGGCCCGCCAGTCGCTGCTCACCATCACCGGCCTGGTCTCCTCCTACGGCGACCTCGTCCAGCAGGCGTACGTCAACCGCGACAACGCGGACCTCCGCGACGCCTACCTCGGCTACGCCGAAACGATGCTGCGGGGCGGCGACGGCTCGCCCAAGAGGGTGCGGGACGGCGACAGCGACATCCTCGCCCGGCTGGTGAAGGTGCAGGGCAAGCAGCTCCGCCTGCTCGACCAGCAGACCTCCTTCGGCTGGCTGCTGTCGCTCGCCTGGTGGGCGCTGGTCCCGGCGGCGTATTTCGCGCTGGCCGTGCTGCTGGTGCGCACCCAGCGCTTTCTGCGCCACCGCTTCCGCCGCCGGTTCAACCCCAGCCTGCTCGTGGCCACCGGGCTGTTGCTGCTCGCGGTGCCGACCCTGGCCGTCTTCACCTACCAGACGCAGGACCGGCTCTCCCAGGCCCGCACCAGCCTGCGCCAGCCGAACATCGGCAGGGCCCCGGACACCACCAACAAGAGGGTGAGCACCAAGATGGAGGAGACCCACTGGCGCACCGGCGCCGTGGTGTGGATACCGATGGGTGGCGCGCTCCTCGCCGCGCTCGTGTTCGTCGGGCTCCAGCCGCGTATCGACGAGTACCGGTTCCGGGCCCGATGAGCACCACCACCCGCCCCCGGAACGTCACCGCCGCGGTGCTCGGCCTGTGGCTGGTGCTCCTGTGCGCCCTGGGCACGGGCGACGCGGGCGCCCAGCAGTCCGGCGGCACGATTCGCGTGCTCGCCTCCTGGACCGGCCCCGAGGAGGACGCCTTCCGCCAGGTGCTGGACGCCTTCACCAAGAAGCACCACATCCGCGTCGAGTACCAGGGCACCACCGCGCTGCGCGAGGTGCTGCTCTCCGACGTACGGTCCGGCACCCCGCCCGATATCGCCGTGCTGCCGAGCTCGGGGGAGCTGACCGCCTACGCCGAGCAGGACTATCTGGCCGCGCTCGACGAGGTGGTCCCCCTGAGCGAGTACAACCCCCTGTGGACACCCCGGCTGACCGAGACCGGGCCGATCTACGGCGTCGCCGTGAAGGCCGACCTCAAGGGCATCGTCTGGTACGACAGCGCGCGCCACGGCTCCGGGGACCTCTCCACCCTGGCCGCCGACAGCCGCCAGTGGTGCGTGGGCATGGGCGACGGCGCCACCTCCGGCTGGCCCGGCACGGACTGGATCGAGGACATCCTGCTGCGGCAGCAGGGCAAGCAGGTCTATGAGCAGTGGGCCGAGGGCGAGCTGGCCTGGGACGATCCACGCATCGCCGAGGCGTGGCGGACCTGGGGCGAGGAGTTCTCGGGCACGGCCGCGAAGACCGCGCTGCGCACCGACTTCCGGGCGGCGGGGAAGAAGCTGTTCGCGAAGCGCCCGTCGTGCGCGCTGGAACACCAGGGCTCCTTCATCCGCGGCAGCTACCCCGGCCCCCACCGGGCCAGATTCGTCTACTCCGCCGATCTGCTCAGGCTGTCCGGCTCGCCCTCCCCGGCGCATGAGGTGTCCGGGGCGCATGAGGTGTCCGGGGACTTCGCCGCGCTGTTCAAGAACACCGGCCACACCGAGCAGGCGCTTGAGCTCATGCGCTACCTCGCCCAGGTCGAGGGGCAGCGGACCTGGGCCGAGCACACCCCTCCCGGCTCCGCCAGGCCGTTCTCCGCCAACAGCAAGGTGCCCGTGTCCGTCCAGGGGAACGACAAGGTCGCCCAGTCGATCGCCCGGACGCTCAAGTCCTCCTCGCTGTGCCTGGACGCGTCCGACGCCATGCCGCCGCGGATGCGGCTCGCCTTCCAGCGCGCCGTACTGCAGTTCCTCAGCTATCCGGGCGCGGAGCGGCAGCAGCGGCTCGGCGGGCTGCTGGGCAGCCTGGAGAAGGTCCACCAGAGCACGGAGCACAGCCAGGGCCGGGACCGGGGACCGGACCAGCCCTGGCCGTCGACGGTATGCCACTGAGAAGGCCGGCCCGGGGACTCCCGGGCCGGCCCTCTCGGTTTTCTCGGCTTTGTCAGGCTGTTCGCTCTACGGGGCTACGGAGCCATCTCGTCCGGGCAGGGCGTGCCGCGCGGCAGGTCGTACTTGCCCGCTATCCGGTAGGTGCCGGCGTGCGGAGCGTGCAGCACAGTCCACTCGTCCTCCGGCTCCCCCTCCTTGCTCGGCTCGAAGACCTGCTTGGTCAGGCAGCCCTTGCGGTTGACCGGCAGCCTGCCGTCCTCATCCGCCTCCGGCGCCTTGATGCGGTGGCCCTTGGCGTCCACCAGGCCCAGCCACGGCGAGTACGGGATGCGGATGAGCACCGGGCCCTTGGCGCGCACCTTCAGTATCAGCTTGTCCGCGTCGGCCCGCTCCACCGTCGCCGGCGGGTCGGCGATCGGGGTGGGGTCCTTGACCTCGTACAGCTTCCAGTTGTCGTCACCCCACACCTCGCGCAGATACGGCAGGCCCTTGGAGATGAGCTCGGCCTCCAGCCGCGCGGCGTGGTCCGGCTCGTCGGCCGGCAGCACCACATAGTGCACGGCCATGCGCTTGAGCCAGGCGTGGTAGTCGGCCGCGCTGAGCGTGTCCTGGTAGAAGAGCGGGTTGCGCTCCATGTCCGCCTGCCGGGTCCAGCCCCGGGCCAGGTTGACGTACTGGGGGAGCGCCGAGGACTCGCGGTGGCTGCGCACCGGCACCACCTCGACCCGGCCCCGGTTGGCCTTCACCTGCTTCAGGTGGTGGACCAGCGGCGCCAGCTCGCGCGCCCAGGACGCCGACGGGGTGGTGTGGATGACGTCGTCGCCCGTCTTCACGCCCTGCCACACCGTGACCGTCACCAGAGACAGCACGAGCGCCGTCCACGTCCGCCCCACGCCCGTGGTGAGCCACTTCTCGCGCGGCGGCATCCGGCGGTTGGTCAGCGCGGCGATCAGCACCACCCCACCGAAGATCATGCTCAGGCGGGAGATGTTGGTGCCGATCTGGGAGGGGATCAGCCAGGTCAGCACCACCCCGATCGTGTACAGCGCCCCGCCCACCCGGACGGTCCGCCAGCCGCGCGGCGCGAACAGGAAGACCCCGAGGCCGACGATGCCCGGCAGAATCATCGACGGCCAGGTCATCGGCTGCTCGCCGGAGAACGGGAAGAAGTAGGAGGACAGCCCGACCACGATCACCGGCGTGATGCCGAGCGCGTACGAGGCCGGATGGCGCCGGGTCAGCCACAGCGCGGCGGCCACGATCCCGACGAACAGCCCGGCCACCGGGCTGGACATGGTCGCGAGCGCGGACAGCAGGGCGGCCAGCAGCGCCCGCGCGATCTTGTGGTGCCAGAACCGGGACCGCCACTTGGTGGGCCACGCGAAGATGACCGCCACGGCGGCGAGGCCGAACATCGCGCCGAGCCCGAACGTCACCCGGCCCGAGATCGCGTTGCAGACCAGCGCGAACGTGCCGTACAGGGCCGGCCACAGCGGCCGCCGCACCACCCGGCTGCGCACCAGCAGCAGCGCGAGCAGCCCGGCGGACAGCGTCCCCGCGATCATCATCGTGGTGCGGACGCCGAGGACGGCCATCAGATAGGGCGAGATGACGCTGTACGAGACCGTGTGCATCCCGCCGTACCAGGCGAGGTTGTACGCCGAGTCGGGGTGCTGCAGGGCGAACTCCGCCCATGCGTCCTGCGCGGCCAGGTCGCCACCGCTGTTCGCCAGCAGCGCCACCCACAGGATGTGCAGCACTCCGGCGACGACCAGGGCGGCGGGCACGGGGTGGCGCAGGAAGCGCCAGGCGCGCAGCGCCCAGCCGACCGTCTGCTCCCCCTGCCCCTGCTCGGCCTGCTCGCCCTGTTCTGGCTGCTCGGCCTGCTCCTGCTGCTCGGCGCTGTGCGTGAGCGCCGCCGTACCCGCGCCCTCAGCCGGGTCGGCGCCCGCCGGCCCGCCCGCCTCCTCGGCGGGGCTTACGCCCTCCGCGGCGTCCGGGCCCTCAGTGGACCAACGCTGCGTAGGCAGTCTTATTCGCGCCGCGGTGTTCTCCTCGGAACTCCCGCTGTTTTCGGCCCGTGTCGGATCCACGGTGGTCACTGCGGCTCTCCCCGTCTTCCCCGAGGTCTGCCCCCATGTTCCTTCAACCCTGTACCGGTTCCCCCCGGTTCGTTATGGGAGGACCGGGACCGGAGGCGCAGGCGACGCTAGCACGCGAAGGGCCCCAAAAGGCCTTCAGGGCGGGCGGTCGGGGGTGCTGTGGACAACTTGCTACATACGGCCGATCGGTGACCCGACGCGCCGGGCGCCGGGCCACCGCACCAGGCGGTGTGTCTCCCGCCGGATCAGACGATACGGACCAGCTTGGAGCCGAACGACGGCTCGGACAGATCGCTCTGCAGCGCGACCGGCACCTTCACCTGGGCCGAGCCGCTGCCTACGGCCAGCTGGCCGACAACCGTGCCCGCCTTGGCCGTATGCGGCACGACCTTGCCGCCGTCGATCAGCTCCAGCTCCACCTCGAGGCCACCCCAGCCGACGGCCGTCACGTCCTTGGTCGCGACGACCGGGGTCGTGCCGCCCAGGCCGTCGTCGACGTGGCCGACGACCTCGCCCTTCTTCGCCACCGTGGCGGAGGTGAGGCCGTCCTGCACCGCCGTGATGAGCTTGTAGCTGTTGGTCTGCACCAGATCCAGGCTGTTCTGCAGGATGCCGGGCGCCCGCTGCTCCAGGACGACGCCGAGGATCAGCCGCTTGTTGCCGTCGATGGTCTTCTCCGCGCCCCACATCAGCGCACCGCCGGCCGGGGTGCTCGAACCGGTCTTGATGCCGACCACACCGGGCTTCACCAGCAGATTGTTGTTGTTGTAGATCTTGCTGCCAGGAGTCTTGAGGCCGGGAACGCTGATGTTGGGCGTCGCCACGACCGACCGGAACGCCTCGCTCTTCATCACCGCCCTGGCCAGCTTGAGCTGGTCGGACGCGGTGCTCTTGGTGGTCGCCTTGAAGCCGCTGGGGTCGGTGTAGACGGTGTTCTTCATGCCCAGGTCCTTGGCGGCGTCGTTCATCTTCTTCACGAACGCCGCCTCCGACCCCGAGTCCCAGCGGGCCAGCTGCCGGGCGATGTTGTTCCCGGACGGAATGAGCAGCATCTGGAGCATCTGGAGCTCGTTGTACGTCTGGCCCTCGTCCACCTCGACCCGCGACTCGTCCTCGGACCCCGACTCCTTGCCCGCCTGGGCGTCGATCTTGATCGTCGGGCCCTCCTCGTCCGCCTTGAGCGGGTGCCCCTTGAGGACGACGTACGCCGTCATCACCTTGGTGACACTGGCGATCGGCACCTGCTTCTGCGCCCCGGAGGTGCCCAGGCTGCCCAGCCCCTCCACCTCGACCGCGGACTGCCCCTGCTCCGGCCAGGGGAGCGACATCTTGGCGCCGTCGAAGGTGTATGTGGCGTCGGCCACCTTCAGCTCGGGGTCCGGCAGCGGACGCACCGACTGCACCACGCCGAGGATGATGATGAGGAGCACCGCGAGCGGCGTCCAGATCTTGACCCGCCGCACAGCGGTCCGCAGCGGGGTCTCCGGCGGGGGCGGGGTGTTGGTCAGCTGCGCCAGCAGATCGAGCGGCGGCAGCGGCTGCTGCTTCGTCCGCTCCGACTCGGGCAGCGGCTGCTGCTTCGTCCGCTCGGACTCCGGCAGCGCGGGCTGCGCGGAGGGGCGCGCCGGGGGCCGGGTGGGCGGGGCGTCGGCCGATCTCAGGGGTACGAAGCGGCTGGTGCGCTCGTTGTCTCCCCCAGCTACCGCTGGGAGGTGCCCCCTCTCTGGGCGCTCGGCGCCGGGGGCCTTCTTCCCGTCCTTCTCGTCGGGCTTGCCGGGCTCGGGCTTGTCGGCGGGCTTTTCGGCGGCCTTGGCGTCAGCCTTGACATGAGCGGGCTTCGCTTCGGCCGCCTTGCCGTCGGCGGGCTTGCCTGCGTCAGGCTTGTCTGCGGCGGGCTCTTCCTTGGCAGGGGTCTTGAGGGTCTTGAAGACGGCGGTCGGCCGGTCGATGCCCGTACCGACGGCAGGCTCGTCGCCCTTCTCGCCACCTTCGTCCGGCTTGTCGGCCTTATCCGCTTCATCCACCTTGTCGGCCTTTTGGGCCCACCGGGGAGCTTCCTTGTGCCGCAGCAGCCCGAAAGCCGCCGTGGGTCGATCGACGGGCGCATCCGAGTCCTCGCCGCCCGACTCGGACTCCGGCGAGACCTTCTCGTCGGCCGCCTCGCCGTCGTCGGGCGTGCGCTTCAGCGTGCGGAACACCGCCGTACGCCGGTCCACCGGCTCGCCCGACGCCCCCTCATCCGACTCGCCGGACCCCTCGGCCGACTCCCCGGCCGACCCCTCAGCCGCCTTTTCATCCGATTCGTCCGCAGATTGTGCGTCGTCGACGGATTTGCCGGTTTCACCGGAATCACTGGATTCGCTTTCGCGAACAGCGGGTTCCGCTTCCCGTTCCGCTTCGGCCGCCGCCTCCGGCTCCTCGTCCGCGACGGCGACCGCCGATTTGCCGCCCTCGGCCTCCCCTTCATGGAAGACCGCGAGCCGTGGGTCGCGCTCACCGCGAGTCGTCTCCCCCGACGACTTCCGCTGCTCCGACTTGTCGGGGGACTCGCCCGCCACCGATGCCTCCTTGTAATACCTTTTACGGGACGCGAGCCGCCTTCCGGCTTCACGTCCCGCCGCCCCAACCAACTACCAGTGTCCCGTGTGCCCCGAGTGCTGCCGCGCCACGGCACCCTGACGGAGCGCCTTCAACAGGGCGCCCACCCGATAGACGAGAAAGACATACCTATCGGTTCCATATCAAATCCCTCAGGCACTCTCGACAGACCAATGTGAGAGGGGTCACCCTGTCATTCATCCACGCGGGGAGGCATGGATGGGCAGGAGCCGCAGAACAATTCCGGAGGAGCTTCTGCTGCTCGCCTTGGACCCGACCACGGGAACCACGGCGCAGCCGCAGTCGCTCGACCTCGGTCTTGCCGGAGCCCAGCTAGTAGAGCTGGCTCTGGCCGGACGGATAGCCCCAGACGGGGATCGTATCGCCGTGGTGCTGCCACGGCCGACCGGAGATCCGACACTGGACTCCGCGCTGGAGCTGCTGCGCCGTCGCGGCAGCCCGGTCCGCGCGGTCCACTGGATCGGCGGGCCCCGGCTGGGGCTGCGCCAGACGTATCTCACGCACCTGGAGCGCTGCGGCATGGTCAGTGCCGTGGAGGGCCAGATGTGCGGGGTACTGCCGACGACTCGCTACCAGGCGACGGAGACGGCCATCAGCCGGGAGATCAGGGCCCGGCTGGACAGCGCGATCCGCACCGGCGTGCCGCCGGACCCGCGGACCGCGGCGCTCGCCGCCCTGGCCCATGCGGTCGGGCTCGGCAAGCACCTGTATCCCGGGAACGAGGGGCGCTCCTCGCGCTCCAGGCTCCGGGATCTGATCAGGCACGACCCCATGGGCGGACTCGTGGCGCACGCCGTCATGGACGTGCAGAACGGTGTCGCGGCGCAGCCACGGCGCGCACCGGCCCCAGGAGGCCGCCAGCCGGGAGCGCGGCCCTCCGTGCCCGCGTCCGGCGTTCCGGCCCAGCCGTCCCGCCGCGGGAGCATGGCCCGCGTCGGAGCGCGCTGAGCCCGGCGCACACCCGCTCCACCCGACCGACCGCACCACACAGTCCCCACCGACCCGGTTCGGGAGCCGCTGACGCGCGCGGGGCGGTGGGTCGGCCTGTCCTCCGAGGACGGCCGGCCCGCCGCCCCGCGCGCTCGTTCTTACCAAGCCTCGGGCGGCCGCCCGGGCGGCCCGAGGCCGACGCGAGCCGCGCGCATCGTTGGCCGTGCCTGCCGCGCGCGTCGGGTGTGCCCCGAGAGGCACCCTGTGCGGCCATTTCCCAGCGCGGCGCGGACCGGTAGTGGCAGGCTGCTGAACAGCATGAATCAGCAGTACGAAGCCGGAGGTGCACGTCCCGTGACATCGAACGTCGGCCCCACGGTCAGGCGACGCCGATTGGGCCAGGAACTCCGCAGGCTCCGCCAGGAGAAGGGGATGACGGCGGAGGAGGTGGCCGAGGAGCTGATGGTCTCCCAGTCGAAGATCAGCAGACTGGAGAACGGCCGCCGCAGCATCAGCCAGCGCGACGTACGCGACCTGTGCCGCACCTACAAGGTCGAGGACAAGGCACTCGTCGATTCCCTTATGCAAATGGCCAAGGAATCCCGCCAGCAGGGCTGGTGGAACGCCTTCGGCGACGTCCCGTACAGCGTCTACATCGGATTCGAGACCGACGCGGCATCGCTGCGGGTCTATGAACCGCAGGTGCTCCCGGGCCTGTTGCAGACCCCGGAATACGCCGAGGCGGTGATCAGCGGCGCACTGCCGGAGGCCCCGCAGGAGCAGATCGCCCAGCGGGTCCAGGTCCGCCTCAGGCGGCAGGAGCGGATCACCGACCCGGTCACACCGCTCCGGCTGTGGGCGGTCGTGGACGAGGCGGCGATGCGCCGGGTGGTCGGCAGCCCGAAGGTCATGAGCGATCAGCTGGACTATCTGGTGCGGATGAGCCACGAGCCGCATGTGACGGTGCAGGCGCTGCCGTTCGGCATGGGCTCCCATCCGGGGATGAGCGGGCAGTTCACCATCCTCGAGTTCTCGGACGAGTCGGACACCAGCGTCGTCTACCTGGAGGGCGTGACCAGCGACCTGTATCTGGAGAAGCACACCGATGTGCAGAGCTACAGCATGATGTACGAGCATCTGCGGGCCCAGGCGCTGAACGCGGACCAGAGCCGTCAGTTCATCACGGAGGTGGCGCGGGACCACGCGAGCCGGCGCGAGGAGGAACGCGAAGAGAGCTGAACCGCGAGCTGAACCGCGCGCTGAGTGGACGCCAAAAGACCGGACCCTACACCTCCGCACCACGGCGCGGAAGGGGCCAATGGAATATGCCATCCGGTCGAGTGAACAACCGGCTTTCCCGACGATGTTGACGAGTAACGTCGGTCTCGCCTCCAAACGGGGTGCATCTCATCAACAAAACGTATCGGAGCAAAAGTGTCCATTCAGCAAGGAAAGACGAGTATGTGGGTGAAATCCTCGTACTCGGCGGGAAATGGTGCCTGCGTGGAAGTAGCCTCTCCCGTCGTCGACGAGGTGGCCGTACGCGACTCCAAGGACCCGCACGGCCCGACCCTCAGCTTCGCTCCGGGTTCGTGGTCGACCTTCGTCTCCGATGTCCGCCGTGGGGCCTTCGACCTCGGCTGACCTCCGCCACCCGCCCTTCGGGCACCGAGCCCTCTCGTCCGGCCGCCGTCCCTGCCGAGAGGGCTCGCCGCTGTCCGGACGCGGTCGAGCGGGTGCGGTGGGCGCGGCCTGTGGCACGCGTCCTCACCGCAGTTCGTCGACGTAGCGGTCGGTGCCGGGCACTGTCGGGATGAACGGCGCCACCAGTTCGACGCGGCCGAGCCCCGAGCGGGCCACGTCCTCGTCAAGCCCGGTGAAATGCCCCTCCCAGCACTCGCGCGGGTCCCGCTGCAGGAACCACAGCAGCGTCAGCCGCGTGTCCACCCCCTCCACCTGCTTCACATACGACATCCGGTCCAGCGGCAGCGGCGTCGGCCGGAAGACGGTGACCATCGCCGCGGGCGAGCCCGCCAGGCGCTTGGGCAGATGTCTGGCCCGCAGCCACTCCAGAAGCTCGGCGCGGGCCTCGGGGCCCTCGGCGTCCACGACCTCGACGACCAGCCCGGCGTAGGGGTGGTCGAGGGCGTGGAAGTCGCGGGGGCCCGCCGCGCCGTCCCGGTAGACGGTCGCCTCATGGTCCTGGAACGCCGTGAAGACATGCGTACGGTCCTGGTAGACGCGGCCGTCCCGGTTGAGCCGCTTGTTGATGCCGACGGTCCACTTCATATGCTCCGCGTAGCGTCCCTCGGTGAGCCAGTAGACCGTGATGTAGCAGCCCGCGGTGACCGGCTGGGCGACCGCGGACTTCTCCGGGTAGCGCAGCTGCCGCAGTTCGCGGGTGGCGACCCAGCGGCGGCCCGCGAACATCCAGGGCATGGCCATGGCCCCGGCGATGAAGTGGTCGTCCTCGTACCAGCGGTTGTAGGCGTATTCGTGACCGGGGTGCGGCTCGACCATGGTGATCAGGGCGTGTCCCGGGCGCACTCCGTACGGGCCGGCGGAGGCCAGTTCCGCGTACGCTTCGGCGCGCGTGTCCTCACTCGAGTCACTGCTCATGTCCTCCATATGTAGCTGACGTCACGTCAGATGGGGAGGGTCGCGACCGTATCGCGGACAAAGCGGTTGCCCTGTGCACTGATCTCTTTAGGCTGCATACGACAGCGGAAACGTCCGCGCCGACGTCCGTACCAGCGAAGGAGCCCCATGCGTGCCGACCTCCCCGCCCTCGCGACCCGAGCGGCCTCGGTCGCCGGCTCCCCGGTACGGGACATCCTCGCGCTCACCGCGCGCCCCGAGGTGATCTCCTTCGCCGGCGGGCTGCCGGCGGCCGAGCTCTTCGACGCGGAGGCGATACGGGCGGCCTTCGACCGGGTCCTCGCCGAGGCCCCGCGCGAGGCCCTCCAGTACTCGACGACCGAAGGCGACCCCGCCCTGCGCGCCGCCACCGCGGCCCGCCTCACCGCGCGCGGGCTGCCGACCGACCCCGACGCGCTGCTCGTCACCAGCGGCTCACAGCAGGCGCTGACCCTGCTGGCCACGGCGCTGCTGGAGCCGGGCGACACGGTCGTGGTCGAGGACCCCACCTACCTGGCCGCGCTCCAGTGCTTCTCCTTCGCGGGCGCGCGGATCGTGTCCGTGCCGAGCGACGAGGACGGCCTCGACCCGGCCGCGCTCGACGCGCTGGTCGAGCGGGAACGGCCCAAGCTCCTCTACACCATCCCGACCTTCCAGAACCCCACCGGCCGCACCCTCCCCGCCGAGCGCCGCCGCGCGGTGGCGGAGGTCGCGGAGCGGCGCGGGCTGTGGATCGTCGAGGACGACCCGTACGGGGAGCTGCGCTTCGCGGGCGAGCCGGTGCCGTGGATCGCGAGCCTCCCGGAGGCCGCCGACCGCACCGTACTGCTCGGCAGCTACTCCAAGATCATGGCGCCGGGCCTGCGCCTCGGCTGGCTCCGCGCCCCCGCGACCCTCCGCCGCGCCTGCGCCATCGCCAAGCAGGCCGCCGATCTCCACACCCCGACGGTCACCCAGATGGCCGCCGCCCGCTACCTGACCGACTCCGACCTGGACGCCCACCTCACCCACGTCCGCGACGCCTACCGCGACCGCCGGGACGCCCTCCTCGCGGGCCTCCCCGAGGCCCTGCCCGACGGCTCCCGCTGGAACCGCCCCGACGGCGGCATGTTCGTCTGGGCCTCCCTGCCCGAGGGCTACGACGCGACGGAGCGACTGCGCGTGGCGGTCGAACACGATGTGGCGTACGTGCCGGGTGCCCCGTTCTTCGCGGCCGCCCCGGACCCGGCGGCGATGCGACTGTCGTTCGTCACCCACACACCGGACGAGATCGCGGAGGGACTGCGCCGTCTGGCAAAGGCCCTGCGCTAGGCGACTCGCGGCGGCGTGGGTATGGCCTTCTCGGTGTGCGCGTCCTAGCCTGACGCCCCCGATCTGACGCTGCGTCAGTTTGTTGACGCCGTCGGATCATCGCGATCACCCCGGGGAGGCGCCCCATGCTGCTGCGCGACAAGACCGTCATCGTCTCGGGCGTCGGCCCCGGTCTCGGCCTGCGGGTCGCGGCGGCGTGTGTGCGGGACGGGGGCAACGCCGTGCTCGGGGCGCGGACGGAGGCCCAGTTGGCGAAGGCCGCCGCCGAGGCCGACCCCGGGGGCGGGCACACCGCGTGGCGCGCGACCGATATCGCGGACGAGCGGCAGTGCGAAGCCCTCGCCGCGCTCGCGGTCGAGCGGTTCGGGGGGATCGACGCAGTTATCCATGTGGCGGCGCTGGACAGCTATATGGGCGGGCTGGAGGACGCCGACTTCGCCTCCTGGAGCCAGGTCGTCGACACCAACCTGTTCGGCACGCTCCGGATGACCCGCGCCTGCCTGCCCGCGCTCAAGCGGCGCGGCGGCTCGGTGGTGATGATCGGCACGCAGTCGTCGGTCGCCGCGCCCACCCAGGTGCAACAGGCCGCGTACGCCGCGTCCAAGGGCGCGCTCGTCTCCGCGATGTATTCGCTCGCGCGCGAGCTGGGCCCGCACCGGATCCGGGTGAACACCGTGCAGCCCGGCTGGATGTGGGGTCCGCCAGTGCAGGCGTACGTCACGTTCGCCGCGCATTCCGAAGGCGTACCGGAGCCCGAGGTGCTGGCCCGGCTCACCGATCGGATGGCGCTGCCCGAGCTGGCGACGGACGGGGATGTGGCGGAGGCCGCGGTGTTTCTGGCCTCCGACCGGGCGCGGGCGATCACCGGCCAGTCATTGCTGGTCAATGCCGGTGAACTGATGCGGTGACGCGAGCGTCGCAACAGGGATTGCTATAGCGGGGTTGCACAGAGGGATTGCACGGGGGTTGCGCCCTCCTTCTCCGGCCTGACGGGATCCCGCTCCCGTACGGCCCGTCCGTTGGTGCGGTCGAGCGTGTGCGTGCGCCTGGCGAAGTGCCCGCTCATCGTGGGTTCGCGGACGCGTTCACGACAACCGTCGGGTAGGTCAAGAAACCGCAAAATCGTTCTGTGCTCTGATTTGCGTTCACATTCGTGACCGGAAATCTCTTGACCGGCCGCCCGAACAAGCGGTTCAATCCCGGAAGTACCCCGCTCCCGCTCGGGGGAACCCGCCCATGACGAACGTCGCGGCGAAGTGCGGTCCTGTTCATAAGACGGACCCCTGGAGGGGGCATGAACAGTCTCGACTGGGCCGTACTCATCGGCTACTTCGGCGTGATGGTCGCCATCGGACTCTGGTCCCACAAGCGCGTGGACAACGTCAGCGACTTCTTCACCGCCGGCGGCAAGATGCCGTGGTGGCTCTCCGGTATCTCCCACCACATGTCCGGCTACAGCGCGGTCATGTTCACCGGCTATGCGGCCATTGCCTATCAATACGGCATCACGTCCTATGTCACCTGGTCATTCCCGATCGCCATCGGCATCGCGATCGGCTCCCAGCTCTTCGCGCCCCGGCTCAACCGGGTGCGCAGCAAACTGCGCGTCGCCTCGCCGCTCGAATACCTCAAGAACCGCTACAACCTGCCCACCCAGCAGGCGCTCGCCTGGTCCGGGGTGCTGCTGAAGATCGTCGACGTGGGCGCCAAATGGGCGGCCATCTCGACCCTGCTGTCCATCTTCACCGGCGTCTCCCTCAACCAGGGCATCCTGATCACGGGCGCGGTCACCGCCGTCTACTGCACGGTCGGCGGGCTGTGGGCGGACGCCCTCACCGAACTGGGCCAGTTCATCATCCAGTTCATCGCGGGCATCGCGATGCTGGTGGCCGTGCTCCACGAGCTGGGCGGCATCAGCTCGCTGTGGAACGTCTGGGACGACCTGCCGGACACGCACCACCAGCCGACGGTCGGCCCGTACACCATGACCTTCCTGCTCGCCTACCTCTTCATCAAGACCTTTGAATACAACGGCGGGATGTGGAACCAGGCGCAGCGCTACATGGCCACCGACAGCGCCCACTCCGCCAAGCGCTCGGCCCGTCTCTCCGCCATCCTGTGGTTCGTCTGGCCGCTGGTCCTCTTCTTCCCCATGTGGGTGGCGCCGCTGATCATCAAGACGGACAAGCCCGCCGACTCCTACGCGCTGATGGCGCAGGACCTGCTGCCGCACGGCCTGCTGGGCCTGGTCATCGTCGGCTTCTTCTCCCACACGATGGCGATGTGCTCCTCGGACGCCAACGCCATCGCGGCGGTCGTGACCCGCGACATCATGCCCGCGATCTTCAAGTCCGTACGGGAGTGGAGCACCCGTACCGGGCTGCTCGCGGCGCGCTACGCCACGCTGCTCTTCCTCGCCCTGTCCATGGCCATCGCCACGCAGGTCAACTCGGACTTCTTCGGCGACATCATCACCGTGGTGATCAAGTGGGTCGCCGGGCTCATGGGCCCGATCGCGATCCCGCTGATCCTCGGCCTGCTGCGCGTCTTCCGCAAGTCGGGTCCGACGGCGGCGCTGGTCAGCTGGGCGCTGGGGCTGGTCGCCTTCTATCTCGTGAACTACCCGATCAACGACGCGATCGACGGTGGTGTGAACCTGGAGTACCAGGTCTCCGTCCCGCTCGCGGTCTCGCTCGTGCTCTTCATCGGTATCGGCTACATCAAGCCGGAGGACACCCCGGAGCGCGACGCCATTCTCGACTCGATCAACTCGGATGACGACGGGCCGGGTTCATCGAGTGCCGCGCTGTCGGTGCCGAAGCAGGGCGCGACCGACCGGAGTTCGGTCGCCGGCGCGACGGACTGAGGCGCGGCGGCAGGCACCTGCGGGGCGGGACCTCTCATCCCGTGCCGCGGGTGCCTCCGCGGACGCTCACCACCAGGGCCCAGACGAGCAGGCCGAACGCCGCGGTGGAGGTGACCGCGCGCACCACGTTCCAGCGCACCCACCGCCCCTCGAACCGCTCACGCACCGCCGCCAGGTCCAGGTCGCCGATCCGGTCCGGATGGCCGGCGTCGGCCAGCGCGTCGTTCAGCGGGACATTGACCCGGAAGGTGATCACCAACATCACCAGGTAGAGGGCGACGGCGGCCACGATCAACGGCAGCGCGGACCGCCCCGCTCCGCGCAGATGCACCACGGCGGCCAGCACGGAGAGCAGCAGCGCGCCGCCGAAGATCAGGGCGAACCAGCCGTTGAGGATCGCCACGTTGATCCGCTGCATCGCGTCGACGAAGGTACGGTCGTCCGCCTGCCCGAGGCCGGGCATCACGGAGCACGCGTATCCGTAGAAGAGGCCCGCGCTCAGGCCGGTGGCCACGGTGGCGGCGATCAGCACGGGGGTCTGGAGGGCGTGGTTGTACGTCATGCCGTACAGCCAAGCGCGGCACGGCGAGACGGGCCATGGCCGAAAGGCTCGATGACATAAGCGAGCGTCTCAGGTCACGGCGGACGATATGACGTCGCTCAGGCGTCGGGTGTGCAGGCCACTGCGAACATCCGGCTGTCCTCGTATACGCAGTAGCGGACGATCAGCCCGTCCTCGACGGTCACCCGCACCGCGAACGGAGACCGGTAGCGCTTGCCCGTGGCGCGTACGGTGCCGGCCAGGGTCCCCATCACCACCGCCTCGGCCTCTTCCACCACGATGGCGTCGATCGTGTTTCCCTCCGGGTCCGGGGCCAGGCTCTCGCCCAGCTCGCGGAAGTGGGCGACGGCGTCGGCGCGGGTGGCGCGCGGGCGGATCCACGGGACGTCCGGGTTCTCGGCGATCTGCCAGTCGACCCGCTCGGCGAACAGTTCGCCGAGGCCCTGAAGGTCGCCGGCCGCCATCCGAGCCAGGAACTGCTGGACGGTGGCGCGGGTGCGCTCGCTGATGGTCATGTCGGCGGCGGTGGCGGCCATATCGGTCTCCTCGGTGCTGTTGCCGTGCGTTGCTGTTGCCGTGCGGTGCTGTGCACGATGCTCGCGCGGTCGAGGTGAGACGTCGATTACCGCTGAGGTAATGGCTGTAAGGGCGGGCTACGCACGCGGGTAGCGGGCCAGCCAGGCGGGGGCGGAGGCCGCCGGGCCGTGCAGGGCCGGGCCCTGCGTCATCTCCATCGCGAAGTCGTCGGCCAGCTCCAGCATCGTGCCGCGCCCCTCCAGCTCCGCCAGCCACGCGGGCGGCAGCGCGGTCTCGCCGTGCAGCGTGCCCAGGATGTTGCCGCACACCGCCGCCGTGGAGTCGCTGTCCCCGCCGTGGTTGACGGCGAGCAGCAGCCCGTGGTGCACGTCCTCGGCGACCAGCGCGCAGTACAGCCCGATGGCCAGGGCCTCGTCGCCGGTCCAGCCCTCCCCCAGGGACGCCACCCGCTCGGGCGTGGGCAGCCCCTGCCGTACGGCGCCGAGCGCGTATCGCAGCGCGTCGGTGGTCTCCTCGTGGCCGGGCCGGGTGGCCAGGTGGGCAAGCGCCCGCTGCACCGCCCCGTCCAGCGCGTCGCCGCGCGCGAGCCCGTGCACGATCAGGGCGAAGGCCCCGGCGGACAGATAGCCGGTGGGGTGCCCGTGGGTCTGCGCCGCGCACTCGATGGCCAGTTGGAAGACCAGCTGCGGCTCCCAGCCCACCAGCAGCCCGAAGGGCGCCGAGCGCATGACCGCGCCGCACCCCTTGGAATCGGGGTTCTTGGGGCTGTCGAGGGTGCCCATGGTCTCATCGGCCAGCCCGGTCAGACAGGCCCGGCCGGGCGCCCGCTGGGCGTACAGCCACTCCTCGCGGGCCAGCCAGCCCGCGTCCTTCCGCCGCTCGTCGGGCCCCCAGTCGCGCTGGGTGGCGTACCAGCGGCGGTAAGCGGCGTGGATGTCGGTGGGCGGGTGCCAGGCGCCCGTGTCGCGCCGTACCTGGGCGCGGATCAGCCCGTCCACGGTGAAGAGCGTCATCTGGGTGTCGTCGGTGACGCGGCCGCGCCGCCCGTACGCCGGGAGGAAGTCCGTGACGCCCTCGGGACCGTGCTCCGCCCGGATGTCGGCGAGCGAGGAGAACTCGACCGCGGCGCCCAGGGCGTCCCCGAGCGCACCGCCGAGCAGACAGCCGCGCACCCGGCTGCGGAAGTCCTGCTGCTCGGCGCGGCCCCATACGCCGGTCGCCGCACTGGCGGTTGCCGTCACGACGTTGCCCCTTCCCATCGACGCACGTACGGCCATTGGACTGGCTTTCGCACTGTAATCGACACCGAATGATCGCCTTCAGTCCGCCGATGATTGTGAAGGCGTCGACACGGAGGGCACTCGGGATCACCGCATTCCGAAACACTGAGCTAACAGAAGGGGACTGTTCGGGCACGCGGAAGAGGCCGGGCCCGGACTTCCGGACCCGGCCTCCTCAGGCCGCGCGGCAGGGCGTGCCGCTAGGCGACAGGCTTCCTGATGTCCTCGATGACGCTCGCGAAGCCGTCGCCACCACGGCCATCGGCGATCGCCCGCCCCATCAGGGCACGGACGGCCGCGAGCGGCCCGGAGTCCAGGCCCCGGGCCTCGCTCGTCTCCAGGATGTGATCGACGCCCGCCGCCTCCATCGTCAAATTGCCCAGATCCCCCGGATAGTTACGGTTGTCGATACCATCCGCGACCTGGTCCGCCATTGCGGGAAGAAGGGCGAAGAATTCCTTGATGTACGGCAGGAATTCCTTGGCCGTGACACCGTCCGCGCCCACCAGAGCGAGGGAATGGACCATGGCGGCCATACTGGAATAGAAGACATTGAGCAGCGCCAGGTCGTACAGCGGCGCGACCCCGTGGTCCGCGCCGAGATAACGGTTGTTTCCGCCCAGTGCCTTCAGCGTCGCCTCATACGCCTCGAACACCGACCGCGACCCGCTGTACAGAAGCAGGGCCTGCGGCGAACCGATGACCGGGGTCGGCACCATGATCGCCCCGTCGAGATAGTCGATACCGCGCCCCGCCGCCCACGCGGCGGCCTCGCGGGCCCGCTCCGGGGTGTCCGAGGTGAGGTTGACCAGCGCCCGCCCCGCCAACTCCGCACCCAGCGGCTCCAGGATCGCCTGGCTCACCTCGTAGTCCACGACGCATACGACCACGAGCTCGCCGGCCTTCACCGCCTCGGCGGGCGTCCGCGCCCGCACCGCCCCGCGGGCCACGAGGGCATCGGCCTTGTGCGCGGAGCGGTTCCATACGGTCGTGGGATGGCCCGCCGCCAAGAACGCCCCGGCCAGCGCCTGACCCATCGCGCCAAGACCGATGACCGTCACCGGCGCTCGGTTTTCACCTGCCATGACAGCACCACCTATTTCTTGCTTTCGAGTCCGTGATAAATCCCCTGCGCGCGCTGGGCTCTCATCGATCCTGTTATCCGCCGGGGCCGGACTCAAGTACCCACAAAAAAGTGCGTACTTACCCCCAGGTACGCGGGTGCGCGGCCACCCCGCTACGTTGGCCCGCATGTTCGACAAGAGCTTCTACGATCTGGCCTTCGGCGTGGACCCGGGCGGAGCCCGCAGGGACGCCCATTTCATCACCGCCACCCTGGACGAGGTGAAGCGCGAGCTGGCGTCGGACCTCGCCCAAGGGATCAACCTGTACCTGCTGTGCTGGTACGGCGCACGCCTGACACTGGACGTCTACCAGCAGGGGGAGCTGACGGAGTCCATAGACCTCCACCCCTTCATCACCATCTCCGTCGAGGGCTATCCGGACGTCACCTTCACAGGCCCGGGCGAGCCCGTCGGCTACGACTTCCGAGGTGACGGGGGAGACATCGAGGACGACGAAGACGACGAGGACGAAGACTTCGAGGACGAGGACGAGGACGAGGACGAAGACGAGGAGGACAACCTCGCCGACCGGCTGTTCATGGACGACCTCGGCGACACGGTCAAGGTCTCGGTCGACTGGGGCCGCGTCCCGGTGCCATCTCTCATCGGCGAGGTCGCGGGGCCGGACGACGAAGCCGTACTGCTGACCGGGGATCGCCTCGCCGAGTACGGCTATCAGGACTTCGAGGAGTGACACCACACCCGTGTCAACCTTCGGTTGACATGCCAGGGGTGTCAACCTAGGGTTGCCTCATGACGAATCCAGTCGGCATGACGACACCCGTCCGCCTCGACGACCTGATCGAGGCCATCAAGAAGGTCCACCCCCAGCCCCTCGACCAGCTCTCCGACGCGGTCATCGCCGCGGACCACCTGGGCGACGTGGCCGACCACCTGATCGGCCACTTCGTCGACCAGGCGCGCCGCTCGGGCGCGTCCTGGAGCGAGATCGGCCAGAGCATGGGCGTCACCCGGCAGGCGGCCCAGAAGCGCTTCGTCCCCAAGGACCCGGGCGAGCCGTCCGCCCTCGACCCCAACCAGGTCTTCGCCCGCTATACCCCCCGGGCCAAGAACGTCGTGATGGCCGCGATGAACGAGGCCCAGGCCGCCCGCAACCCCGAGATCCGCCCCGAGCACCTGATGCTCGGCCTCCTCAGCCAGCCCGGAGCCCTCGCCGCGAAGGCGATCATCGCCCAGGACGTCCTCCTGGACACCGTCCGCCAGGCCGCCACCGCGGCCCTGCCCCCCGCGGCCGACGAGGTCCCCGACCTCATCCCGTACGACGCGGCCTCCCGCAAGGTCCTGGAGCTCACCTTCCGCGAGGCCCTGCGGCTCGGCCACAACTACATCGGCACCGAGCACATCCTGCTCGCCCTCCTGGAGTACGAGGACGGCGCGGGCATCCTGGCCGGCCTCGGCATCGACAAGCCGGCCGCCGAGGCCCACCTCGCCCAGGAGCTGGCCGCCGTGCTGAAGGCCAAGTCCCAGGACTGACCTCAGCCGGCAAAAGCAGTTGCGCCTCTCACCCGTCGCAGACAAGGTGCCACGGTACGAGAGGAGTTGCTGTGCAGCGTTCTGAGGTCCCGGCCCTCACGGAGATCGTCGTGGCGGACAAGGAGGCCGGCCCCTACGGCATCGCGGCCGGCCCTGACGGGGCCCTGTGGATCACCTTCGTCCACAGCGGTCGCATCGCCCGTCTCACCCTCGACGGCGAACTCACCGAATATCCCCTGGACTCGCCCGAGTGCCGCCCCACGGTCATCACCCCGGGGCCCGACGGCGCACTGTGGTTCGCCCGCTCCCAGGACCACCGGCTCGGCCGTATCACGGTCGACGGCGAATCCGAATCCTTTCGCGTGCCGACGCCCGACAGCGGCCCCTTCGGCATCACCCCGGGTCCGGACGGTGCGCTGTGGTTCACCCAGATGAACACCGACCGCATCGGCCGCGCCACCACCAAGGGAGAGATCACCGAGTTCACCCTCCCCGTAGCGGGCGCCTTCCCCTCGGCGATCACCGCGGGCCCCGACGGAGCCCTCTGGTTCACGCTCAACCAGGCGAACGCGATCGGCCGCATCACCACCGACGGCGACATCGCCCTTCACCCCCTGCCCACCCCCGGCGCCGCCCCCGTGGGTATCACCAGTGACGGCACCGCCCTGTGGTTCGTCGAAATCGCGGCGGGCCAGATCGGCAGGATCTCGGTGGCCGGCGGAATCGAGGAGTTCCCGCTCCCCGACCGCACGGCCAAACCCCACGCCATCGTCGCGACCTCCGCCGGGGACTGCTGGTTCACCGAATGGGGAGCCAACAGCATCGGCCATATCACCGCGACCGGCGAGATCACGGAATACGACCTGCCGTCACCGTCATCGGAACCGCACGGCATCACGGTGGGTCCCGACGGTGCGCTCTGGGCGGCGCTCGAGACGGGAGCGGTCGCGCGGCTGGTGGTTTGAGGACATGCGGGACGCACTGTCCGTGCGCGCCGGGATCCGAGCGGGCGGGCGGCCGGGCGTATCGTTCCCGCCATGCGTTGTGCGATATGCGGATCCGGGCGGCTGAGCCCGGTCGGGGAGCTCACGTCGTCCGACTCGATGCACGACCGGCTGCGGCTGCAGTTTCGCCGTCCGGGGGCGTTCAAGGCGCGGCCGACGTTCCACGCCGGTTTCGCGCGGGCCTGTCGGGACTGCGGAGCGCTGCTGCCATTCCTCGGTGAGGAGGAGCGGCAGCGGTTGGACGCGGTGGCCAATGGGCTGGAGCGGGTCGAGGGCGGGCCGGCCGACCCCGATTCCGAGGGTTTCGAAGGCAAGGGCGCGCCGTGACCTCGCCTCGTGTGCTGGTCATCCGCAACGCCGAGCGCAGCGGGCCGGGCCGGCTGCTGCCGTGGCTGCGCGACGAGGGGCTGACCGTAGAAGAGCTGGCGGGCCCCGAGGCTCCGACCGATCCGGCCGGGTACGACGCCGTGGTGCTGCTCGGGGGCGGGTTTCTGCCGGACGATGACGCGTACGCACCATGGCTGCCGGCGCAGCGCGACCTCACGCGCCGGGCGGTGGCCGAGGGGGTGCCGTTGCTCGGGATCTGTCTGGGGGCCCAGGTGTTGGCCGTGGCGGAGGGCGGCCGGGTGGAGGGGTCGTACGGGGTGCCGGAGCGTGGCTCGTGCGCCGTCGAGTTGCGTACGGAGGCCGGAGAGGATCGGCTGCTGGCCGGGCTGCCGCGGCGGTTTCGGGCCATTCAGAACCACCGCGACCAGATCACGCGGCTCCCGCCCGGCTCGGCTCATCTGGCGCGGAGCGACGCGTGCCCGGTGCAGGCGTTCCGGGTCGGGGAGTGTGCCTGGGGCGTCCAGTTCCATCCCGAGGCCGGCGCTGACCGGCTCGACGGCTGGGACGAGGCGGCCCTGGCCGAGAAGGGTCTTGACCTGGCCGCCCTCCGCGCCGAGGCGCAGACGGCCGAGCCCGCGTCAACGCGCGCCGCGCGTCGGCTCGCGGCCAACTTCGCCGCCGTCGTGCGCGCCCGTGCAACCCTTTAGTCGCCCAGCACCGGCAGCAGCTCCGGCAGATGGCCGTCCGAGGCCAGGGCCGCCGCCTGGCGGTCGGCCGGAACCTCGCCGTAGGTGGTGGTGCGGGGGCGGGCCGGGCGGCCGGCCGACTCGGCGATGGCGACGAGGTCCTGGATGGAGCGGTACGAGCCGTAGGACGAGCCCGCCATACGGGAGATGGTCTCCTCCATCAGGGTGCCGCCCACGTCGTTGGCGCCGGAGCGCAGCATCTCGGCCGCGCCCTCCGCGCCCAGCTTGACCCAGCTGGTCTGGATGTTGGGGATATGCGGGTGGAGCAGGAGCCGGGCCATGGCGGTCACGGCGCGGTTGTCGCGGGCGGTGGGGCCGGGGCGGGCGATGCCGGCGAGGTAGACCGGGGCGTTGGTGTGGATGAAGGGGAGGGTCACGAACTCCGTGAAGCCGCCCGTCTCCCGCTGGATCCCGGCGAGCAGCCGCAGATGGCCCAGCCAGTGGCGGGGCTGGTCCACATGGCCGTACATCATCGTGGAGGAGGACCGGATGCCCACCTCATGGGCGGTCTTGATGACCTCGACCCAGGTGGCGGTGGGCAGCTTGCCCTTGGTGAGGATCCAGCGGACCTCGTCGTCAAGGATCTCGGCGGCGGTGCCGGGGATCGTGTCGAGACCGGCCTCGCGCGCGGCGGTCAGCCATTCGCGGATGGACAGGCCGGTGCGCGTCGCGCCGTTGACGACCTCCATCGGGGAGAAGGCGTGGACGTGCATGCCCGGCACGCGCTCCTTCACCGCCCGCGCGATGTCGAAGTAGGCGGTGCCGGGCAGGTCCGGGTGGATGCCGCCCTGCATGCACACCTCGACCGCGCCGACGTCCCACGCCTGCTGGGCGCGGTCGGCCACCTGGGACAGCGAGAGGGTGTAGGCGTCGGCGTCGGTGCGGCGCTGGGCGAAGGCGCAGAAGCGGCAGCCGGTGTAGCAGACGTTGGTGAAGTTGATGTTGCGGGTGACGATGTACGTGACGTCGTCGCCGACCGTGGCGCGGCGCAGGTCGTCGGCGATCCGGCACAGCGCGTCCAGCGCCGGGCCGTCGGCGTGGAGGAGGGCCAGCGCCTCGGGGTCGGTCAGCCGGGTGGGGTCGTCGGCGGCGACGGACAGGGCGGCGCGGACGTCCGCGTCGATACGGGAGGGGGCCATACCGGGCACCGCCGCCTCGCGCAGCGCCTCCCAGTCGCCGTACACCTCGTCGAAGTCGTCGCGGCGGTCGCCGGTGCGGCCGTCGGTGTCGATGGTGCGGTGCAGATCGGTGCGGCCGGAGGCGGTGAAGCCCTCGTCGGGCTCCTGCCAGGGCAGGCCGACCGGAGCTGCGTCCTCGCGGGCCAGGCCGGTGGCCGGATCGGCCAGGGCGCTGACATGGGGCAGCAGCCGGGGGTCGAGCCAGGGCTCGCCGCGCTGTACGAACTCGGGGTACACCGCGAGCCGTTCGCGCAGCCGGAAGCCGGCGGCGGCCGAGTGCTCGGCGAGCTCGTCCACCTGCGGCCAGGGGCGCTCGGGGTTGACATGGTCGATGGTGAGCGGGGAGACGCCGCCCCAGTCGTCGATACCGGCGCCGATGAGCCGTGTGTACTCCCCCTCGACCAGGTTCGGCGGCGCCTGGATGCAGGCGGCCGGGCCGAGGATATGGCGGGCGACGGCGACGGTGGCGACGAGGTCGTCAAGATCCGCGTCCGGCATACCGCGCATCGCCGTGTCCGGCTTGGCGCGGAAGTTCTGGATGATGACTTCCTGGATGCCGTGGTAGGCGCGCGCGACACGGCGCAGCGCGAACAGCGAGTCCGCGCGCTCCTCGTAGGTCTCCCCGATCCCGATCAGCAGCCCGCTGGTGAAGGGGACGGAGCTGCGCCCGGCGTCCTCCAGGACGCGTAGCCGCACGGCGGGTTCCTTGTCCGGGGAGCCGTAGTGCGGGCCACCGGGCTCGCTCCACAGCCGCTCGGCGGTGGTCTCCAGCATCATCCCCATGGAGGGGGCGACGGGCTTGAGCCGCTGGAAGTCCGTCCAGGTCATGGCGCCGGGGTTGAGATGCGGCAGCAGCCCGGTCTCCTCCAGGATGCGGATCGAGATGGCCCGTACGTACGCGATGGTGTCGTCGTAGCCCTCGGCCTCCAGCCACTCACGGGCCTCGGGCCAGCGGTCCTCGGGGCGGTCGCCGAGGGTGATGAGTGCTTCCTTGCAGCCCAGTTCGGCCCCGCGCCGGGCGATGGCGAGGACTTCGTCAGGGGACATGAACATCCCGTGGCCGGCGCGGCGCAGCTTGCCGGGGACGGTGACGAAGGTGCAGTAGTGACACTTGTCCCGGCACAGACGGGTCAGCGGGATGAAGACGCTGCGCGAGTACGTGATCACCCCGGCGCGGCCCGCGGCCTCCAGGCCCGCGTCACGGACCCGGGCCGCCGAGGCCGTCAGATCGGCGAGATCCGCCCCGCGCGCCTGGAGCAGCACGGCCGCCTCGGCGGCGTCCAGCGCCACGCCGTCGCGGGCGCGTTTGAGCGCGCGGCGCATGGCGTTGGAGGTGGGGGCAGCCTGGGCGGACGGCTCGGATCCCTGCGCGCTCGTGGTCATTCTCCGAGCATACGAGGGGTATGTGACACCGCCAGACCGCCCCACAAGGTGGGCTCGGGGCGCGTGGACGGCCGCGCGCATGTTCCCTCACGGCCATAGAGTTATCCACAGGCCTTTCCGTGCGTGTCACTCCCGCGTACAACGGTGTGAGCGCTGGTGACGGACGCCACGACGGCCACAGGGGGCACTCATGCAGCGACGCGACGTACTCAGACTCTCCGCCCTTGCGGGTGCGGCGGGCGTGCTCACACTCGATCCGGTGACCTTCGCCCAGGCAGAGGAGCGCGACGGCGGCGAGGGCGCCGGCGGAGCCGGCAGCGAGCAGACGAAGACGGTCACGGGCCATCTGCCCACCGGATCACCCGACTTCGTCTATCTGCCGGTGGAAGTTCCTCGCGGTGTCCGCGAGATCGCCGTCTCGTACTCGTACGACAGGCCGACGGTCCCGGCCGGCACCCAGGGAAACGCCTGCGACATCGGCATCTTCGACGAGCGCGGCACGGACCTCGGCGGGCGCGGCTTCCGCGGCTGGTCGGGCGGCGCCCGCACCGAGTTCGCGATCAGCGCCGAGCAGGCGACGCCCGCGTATCTGGCGGGGCCGGTGAAGGCGGGCACCTGGCATATCGTGCTCGGTCCCTACACGGTGGCTCCGCAGGGGCTCGACTACAAGGTCACCGTCACGCTGCGGTTCGGCGAGCCGGGCGAGACTCCGAAGCCGGTCTACCCGCCGCAGCGGGCCAAGGGGCGCGGCCGGGCCTGGTACCGGGGCGACTCCCATCTGCACACGATCCACTCCGACGGCAAGCGCACCCCGGCCGAGGTGGCCGCCGCCGCCCGGGCCGCCGGGCTCGACTTCATCACCACCACCGAGCACAACACCACGTCCTCGCATCCGGCCTGGGAGGGGCTGTGGGGCGATGACCTGCTGATCCTCACCGGCGAAGAGGTCACCACGCGCAATGGCCATGTGGTGGCCCTCGGCACCGACCCGGGCGTCTTCATCGACTGGCGCTACCGCGCCCGGGACAACGCCTTCGGGAAGTACGCCCGCAAGATCCGGCAGGCGGGCGGCCTGGTCATCCCGGCCCATCCGCACGGCACCTGCGTCGGCTGCAACTGGAAGTTCGGGTTCAACGACGCGGACGCGGTCGAGGTGTGGAACGCGGACTTCACCCCGGACGACGAGGTCACGGTGCAGGAGTGGGACAACACGCTGGTGGCCGCCGCCCGCGGCGACGGCCGCTGGCTCCCGGCCGTGGGCCACAGCGACGCGCACCGTGAGCCCCAGGTCGTCGGATTGCCGCAGACGGTGGTGCTCGCCGACGATCTGTCGCGTACGGCGATCCAGGACGGCATACGGGCCGGGCGCTGCTGGATCGCCGAGTCGTCGGCGATCGACCTCTCCTTCGAGGCGGTCGGCGGCCGCGGGCAGCACGCGGGCATCGGCGAGCGGCTGAAGGTCGGCCGGCAGGACGAGGTGACGGTCCGGCTGAAGGTCTCCGGCGTCGGCTCGGGCTGCACCATCCGGCTCATCACCGACCAGGGCCAGCTGTACGGCACGGCGATCCCCGACTCCGGGTCCGGCACCGCGGAATGGCGTACGACGGCGTCCTACGCGGCGTATGTACGGGCCGAGGTGCGCCACGCCCCGGCGGACGGCGGGGCGTCCGGGGTACCGGGCCGGATGGCGGCGATGACGAACCCGATCTGGCTGGGCGAGCGGTAGCGGACTCTTGGGGCCTCGGGGCCCGTCGGCCTCAGGCCGGTGGTCCCGATGGTCCCGGTGGTCCCTTGGTCCCGTCGGCGGCGCGAGATCACGGCCTATGGCGAGGGTACCGACCGTGGGATGAGCGCCGCGCGGACGCGTCGGCCGCCGTCCACCACCAGGTCGGTGCCGGTGATCCAGGACGCCTCGTCCGAGACCAGCCAGCGGACCGCACGTGCCACGTCGTCCGGTTCGCCGATGCGGCCGAGGGGGAGCGCGGCAGCCAGGGCGGGTTCGTCGGCCTCCCAGACGAAGCGGGCCATCTCGGTGCGTACCAGTCCCGGGGAGACCGCGTTGACGCGGACGTGCGGGGCCAGTTCGGCGGCGAGTTGGCGGGTGAGGCGGAGGAGGGCGGTCTTGCTGGCGCCGTAGGCGCCGACGCCGGGGCCGACGTCGTGGGTGCCCTCGGTGCAGATGTTGACGATCGCGCCACCGTGGTCGCGCATCCAGCCGCGCCAGGCCGCCTGGGTCAGGCGGAGCGGGGCCTCCACGTTGACCGTGAAGGCCGCCCGCCAGACGAGCGGGTCCGCGTCCATCAGCGGGCCGAACGGGGCGTTGGTCGCGGCGTTGTTGACCAGGATGTCGAGACGGCCGAATGCGGAAAGGGCGCGGGATACCGCCTCGTCGAGGTGGGCCGGGTCCGCCACGTCGCCCGGGCACGCGATGGCTCGCGGGCCCAGGCGGCGTACGGCGTCGGTCAGCCCGTCCGAGTCGCGCGCCGTGACACACACCGCCGCCCCGGCCTCCGCCAGCGCCTCCGCCACGGCGAGGCCGATGCCTCGGGAGGCGCCCGTGACCAGTGCGGCACGGCCCGCGAGGTCGGCACAGCCCGCGGGGTCGGCGGGCCTTGCGGGATCGGCGGGCCCGCCGCCGGGCCCGCCCGCCGTCGTGGCGGCTCCGGCAGGGCCGCCGGGTCCACCGGCACTGCTGCCCGGCCCGCCGCCACCGGTACCGCCACCGGGCCCGCCGGTAGCGTCGCCCGGCACGCCCGTACCGCCGCCCCGCCCGCCCGTAGCGCTCACCACCGCGTCACCCTCTCGCGCTCACCTCGTCGCACTCACCTCGTGCTCACCGTCTCCGTGTCGCGCCCCGACCGCAGCACGATGCCCGGGAGCGCCCCCGTGACCTGGTCATCCCGGATGGTCTCGACGCCGCCCACCCGTACGCTCACGACGCCGATCGCCCGTGAGTCCAGCCGCGGGCTGTCCCCCGGCAGGTCGTGCACCAGCTTCGCCTGGCCCGCGTCGATCCGTTCGGGGTCGAAGAGCACCAGGTCCGCGTGGTAGCCCTCGGCCACGCGGCCGCGTTCCCGCAGGCCGAACAGCCGGGCCGGATCGTCGGTGAGCATCCGCACCGCCCGCTCCAGGCCGACCAGCTTCCGCCCGCGCAGACAGTCCCCCAGGAAGCGGGTGGTGTACGGCGCGCCGCACATCCGGTCCAGATGCGCCCCGGCGTCCGAGCCGCCGAGCAAAACGTCCTCGTGCTCCCAGGTCTGCCGCCGCAGCTCCCAGCTCGCCGGGTCGTTGTCGGTCGGCATCGGCCACAGCACCGTACGGAGCTCGTCGGCGGCGCAGATCTCCACCAGGCAGCCGAAGGCGTCCGTCCCGCGCTCGGCGGCGATGTCCCGTACGACGCGCCCGGTCAGCCCGGCGTTGGCCGCGGAGTAGGTGTCGCCGATGACGTACCGCTCGAAGTTGGCCAGCCGCCGGAAGACCCCGGCCTCGGGGCTGTGCGCGCGGCGCAGCATCTCTTCCCGTACGGCGGGGTCGCGGAGCTTGGCGATCCGCTCGGGGACCGGCAGCCCGAGGATGTCGCCCCACCCGGGGATGAGGTTGAGCGCGCAGAAGGTGCCCAGCGACATGTTCATGGGGGTGAGGATCGGCATGGTCAGCGCGACGATCCGGCCGCCCGCCTTACGGGCCCGCTCGCTCGCCTCCAACTGCCGCGGCACCCGCTCCGGCACGGCGGCGTCGATCGTGAGGACGTTCCAGTTCAGCGGCCGCCCGGAGACCGTGGTCATCTCCACGAACAGGTCGATCTCGTCGTCCGAGAACCGGTCGAGACAGCCCGCGACGATCGCCTCGATCTGCGTCCCCTCGTGTTCGCCGACCGCCCGCGACAGCGCGATCAGCTCCTCGGGCCGGGCGTGGCGGGAGGCCACCGGCTTGCGGTCGCCGTCCGAGTGGGTGGAGGACTGGGTGGTGGAAAGCCCCCAGGCGCCGGCGTCCATGGCCGCGTGGAGGAGCCGCAGCATCTCGTCCATCTGCACGGCCGTGGGCTGCCCGCCGATCGCGTCGGGGCCCATCACATGGCGGCGCAGCGCGCAGTGCCCCACCATGAAGCCCGCGTTGACCGCGATCCGCCCGTCGAGCGCGTCCAGGTACTCGCCGAAGGTGTGCCAGTTCCATGGCGCCCCCTCCTCGAGCGCCACCAGCGACATGCCCTCGACCTTGCTCATCATCCGCCGGGTGTAGTCGGCGTCCTCGGGCCGCTCCGGGTTGAGCGGCGCGAGCGTGAAGCCGCAGTTGCCGCCCGCGACGGTGGTCACGCCGTGGTTCAGGGAGGGGGTGGCGTACGGGTCCCAGAACAGCTGCGCGTCGTAGTGCGTATGCGGATCGACGAACCCGGGCGCGAGCACGAGACCGGTCGCGTCCTCGACGCTCCGGGCCTGCTCGGTCACGGTGCCGGGTTCGGCGATGACCACGATGCGCCCGTCCCGCAGGCCGACGTCGGCGACCTGGGCGGGGGCGCCGGTGCCGTCCACGACGGTCGCGGCGCGTATGAGGTGGTCGAGCACGGTGGTTCTCCCTTCACGCTCGGTTCTGCTCACGCTCGGTTCTGCTCAGTCGCGGGACGCCTGGCGGAAGCGGGTCGTACGGTGCACCGGGTCGGTGTCGATCTTCGGGATGACGTGCTCGCCGATCAGCTTGATCGTGTTCATGGTGTCCTCGCTGCTGATCCCGATCGGCAGCCCGAAGGACAGCTGGTCCGCGCCCGCCTGCTCCCACCGCTTGCACTGCCGGAAGACCTCGTCCGGGTCGCCGCAGATCATCAGCTCCTCGGCGATCAGCAGCTCGATGATCTCCTCGGTGTACTCCGGCAGCAGCTCGGGCCACTCCGGAATGCCCTCCGGCCGCGGGAAGGTGTCGTGGTAGCGGAAGAGCAGCGACTGCAGATAGTTGAGCCCGCCGCCCACCGCGATCTCGACGGCCTTGGCGTGGGTCTCCGCGCAGATCGCCGTGGACGTCACCATCACGTTGTCGTTGACGAAGCCGCCGACCGGTTCGGCCTCCTTGACGGCGTTCTTGTACGAGTCGAGGACCCACTCCATGTCCGAGACCTTCTGGATGGAGAAACCGAGCACGCCGAGCCCCTTCTTCCCCGCCATCGCGTACGAGGACGGCGACCCGGCCGCGTACCACATGGCCGGATGCGAGGCCCCGTACGGCTTCGGCAGCACCTTGCGCGGCGGAAGCGTCCAGTGCGTGCCCGTGAAGCCCCGGTACTCGTCCTGCAGCCACATCTTGGGGAACTCGGCGATCGTCTCTTCCCAGATCTCCTTGGTGTGGTTCATATCGGTCACCCCCGGCAGGAACCCGAGGATTTCGTGGCTGCCCGCCCCGCGCCCCGACCCGAACTCGAAGCGGCCGCCGGAGAGGTGGTCGAGCATGGCGACCTTCTCGGCGACCTTGACGGGGTGGTTGACCTGGGGCAGCGGGTTGAAGATCCCCGAGCCCAGGTGGATCCGCTCGGTGGCGTGCGCGAGGTAGCCGAGGAAGACGTCGTTGGCCGACAGGTGGGAGTACTCCTCCAGGAAGTGGTGCTCGGAGGCCCACGCGTACTTGAAGCCCGACCGGTCCGCCTGGATGACGTACTCGGTCTCCTCGATCAATGCGTGGTGCTCTGCCTCCGGGTCGGCCTCCTGCCGACTCCTGGGCACATATCCCTGCACAAAGAGTCCGAATTCCATGGAGGGTCACCGCCTCAAGTTCTATCTGACGCTCCGTCAGATTCTGATTGACTCTGACACCGCGAGGTTTGACCGTCAAGGGCCACCTGATAGGGCCGCCTAAAAGACGGAGACCCCCGCCAGCCATCCGCCGTCCACGACGAACGGCTGGCCGGTGATGTACGAGGAGTCATCCGAGGACAGGAACAGCGCCAGCCGGGCGACCTCCTCCGGCCTCCCGATCCGCCCCAGCGGCACCAGCTTCCTGTACAACTCGTCCACCGCCGCCGACGCCTCGGCGAGGTCGGCGCCCGGGTCGAGTTGGGCCGGGTTGGTCATCGGCGTGTCGACCGCCCCGGGGCACATCGCGTTGACCCGGATCCCCTTCGGCGCCAGCTCCATCGCGGCCACCCGCGTCATCCCGACGACGGCGGCCTTGGTCGCGGCGTACGAGGTCAGGAACGCCATGCCGGACAGTGCGACGTACGACGCGGTGTTCACGATCGTCCCGCCGCCGGCCGCCTCCAGCTCCGGCGCCACCGCCCGCATCCCGAGGAACGCCCCGACCTGATTGACCTGGACGACCGCCAGATACTCCTCCAGCGGGGTGCTGACCAGCTCGTTGAAGCGCAGGATGCCCGCGTTGTTGACCAGCCCGTCGAGCCCGTCGAAGGAGTCCTTGGCGGCCGAGACGGCGGCGGCCCAGTCCTCCTCCCGCCCCACGTCCAGGTGGATGTACCGGGCCGCCTCCCCCAGCTCCTTGGCGAGCGCTTCGCCCCGCTCGTCCAGCACATCGCCGAGCAGGACCCGCGCGCCCTCGGCGACGAACAGCCGCGCCTCCTGCTCGCCCTGGCCGCGCGCCGCACCCGTGATGATGACGACCCGCCCGTCCAGCTTGCCCACTGTGCCTCCTGGTCATTGAGGTGCTGTCAGTCATTGAGGTGCGGGGCGACATGGGCGCCGAAGGCCGTCATCTGGTCGATCAGCTCGGCCCGGTCGCGACAGCGGAACCGCACCTGGATCTGGTCCACCCCCATCGCCGCGTACGCGCGCAGCGACTCGGCGAGCCGGTCCGGTTCGCCGGTCAGCGTCCGCCGGCCGACCTCCCAGCCGGGGGCGCCCACGTACAGGGGCTCCGCGATGGCCCCGATCTCGGCGGGCTCCGCACAGCCCGGATCGTGCCGGGCGGCCCGTTCGCGCAGCTCCCGCAGCCGGGCGAGCTGCCCGGGCAGCCGGTCCCGTGGATCGCCCTGCGGCAGCCAGCCGTCCCCGCGCACCGCCGCCCGGCGCACCGCGGCGGCCGAGGACCCGCCCACCCAGATCGGCGGCCGCGGGGTCTGTACGGGGCGCGGGGCCTGCCCGAGCCCGCTGAACGCGAACCGCTCGCCGCCGAACTCGGGGAACTCCTCCGGTCCCAGCGCGGCCTTCAGCGCGTCGATCGTCTCGTCCAGGAGGGCGCCGCGCGCGGCGAAGTCCACGCCCAGCGCCTCGAACTCCTCCCGTACGTGCCCGGCCCCGACCCCCAGGATCAGCCGCCCGCCGCTGAGGTGGTCGAGCGTGGCGTACTGCTTGGCGGTCAGCAGCGGATGCCGCAGCGCGGCGACCGCGACATGGCTGAGCAGCCGCACCCGCTCGGTGGCGGCGGCCAGATAGCCGAGGGTGGCCACCGGGTCGTACCAGACGGTGCCCATGGCCTGGGCCAGCCGTCTGGGGATCGCGACGTGGTCGCACACCGCGATGTAGGCGAAGCCGAGCCGGTCGGCGGCGCGGGCGATCTCGACGAGATCGGCGGGGCCGGCCCGCACCTCCCACGGCTCGGCGTAGATGGTGGATTGCGACTGGATCGGAAGCTGGATTCCGTAGCTCAGCCGCCCTTTGGGCAGGATGCGCACGCCGCCGCCTCCTTCGCGGTCGACCGCGTTACTGACGGACCGCCATCGTCGTATCTGACGGTCCATCAGACAAGAGGGCGGGCGCCCCGGCCTCAGTTCTCAGCACGCGCCCCGGAGCCATACACCCCGGCGCCATGCCTCAGATCCTCGGACGCACCTCGACCGCCACCTGGTCGTACGCCCCGTACGTGATCCACTCGGTGCCCATCAGCAGAATCACCCAGGACCCGCCCCGCTCCCAGACCAGGCACCGGTCGGCGTCGTCCGGCTTGACGACCCCCTCGGGCAGCGGCTCGCCGAGCCGTTCGCGCAGCAGCCGCGCGGCGCGCTCGTACTCCGCCTGGAAGTCCTCGCGGGGGGCGTCCGGCCGGCAGTCGGGACGACCGAGGAAGGGGCCCTGCTCCCGCTCCCACTCCTCGGGGTCGTCCGGGTCAGCGAAGTAGGCGAAGGGCATCAGGACGGAGCAGTCCGTACGGCACTCCACGTGCTCGCACACCACCTCGCGGCCGTCCCGGCAGCCCGGCCACTCGCCGAGCACCAGCCACCAGTCGTCCACGCCCTCCTCGCCGGCGATCGGCCACGGCTCGTACCAGCCGATGACGGCCTCACCGTCCTCCCCCGTCACATGCCAGCCGTTGCGCACGAAGGCGTCCTCATACGCCTCGAGGCTCCACGGCAGGTCCGCGAGCTCGATCATCCGGTCCACCAGGTCGCCGTCGAGGGGCCGCACGGTCATCGCCATGGCGGGCACGCTACCGAGGCGGTCCGGGGAAGGGATCACGGGGTGTCGCGGGTGGGCGGGGGCGGGGGATGTCCCGCCCACCCGCAGCCTGCGCTCAGGCCCCGGGCCCGGCCCAGAGGCCGTCCTCCGTGAGCCCCAGCAGCTCGATGGCGTTGCCGCGCACGATCCGCTCCACGACGTCCTGCGGCAGATGCCCCATCTGGGCCTCGCCGACCTCGCGCGACTTGGGCCAGGTCGAGTCGGAGTGCGGGTAGTCCGTCTCGTACAGGACGTTGCCGACCCCGATGGCGTCCAGGTTCCGCAGCCCGAAGGCGTCGTCGAAGAAGCACCCGTACACATGCTCCGCGAACAGCTCGGACGGCGGCCGCAGCACCTTGTCCGCCACCCCGCCCCAGCCGCGGTTCTCCTCCCAGACCACGTTCGCGCGCTCGAGGATGTACGGGATCCAGCCGATCTGCCCCTCGGCGTACATGATCTTCAGGTCGGGGAACCGGTCCAGTTTGCCGCTCATCAGCCAGTCGACCATCGAGAAGCAGCAGTTGGCGAAGGTGATCGTGGAGCCGACCGCCGGGGGCGCGTCCGCCGAGGTCGAGGGCATACGGGAGGACGAGCCGATATGCATGGCGACGACCGTCCCGGTCTCGTCGCAGGCCGCGAAGAAGGGGTCCCAGGCATCGGTGTGAACCGACGGGAGCCCGAGATTCGGCGGGATCTCGGAGAAGCAGACGGCCCGCACCCCGCGCGCGGCATTGCGGCGCACCTCGGCGGCGGCCAGCTCGGCATCCCACAGCGGGATGAGGGTGAGCGGAATCAGCCGCCCCTGCGCCTCGGGCCCGCACCACTCCTCCACCATCCAGTCGTTGTACGCGCGCAGCGCCAGCAGGCCGAGCTCATGGTCCTTGGCCTCGGTGAAGGTCTGCCCGCAGAAGCGGGGGAAGGTCGGGAAGCAGAGTGCGGACTGGACGTGGTTGACGTCCATGTCCGCGAGCCGGTCGGGCACGGAGTAGGAGCCCGGCCGCATCTGCTCGTAGGTGATGGCCTCGAGTTTCACCTCGTCCCTGCTGTATCCGACGGCGGTGTCAAGGCGGGTGAGCGGCCGGTGCAGATCCTCGTACACCCACCAGTCCGCGATCGGGCCGTCGTCGCCGGGGGCGCCCATCTTCGGGGCGAACTTGCCGCCGACGAAGGTCATCTCCTTCAGGGGCGCCCGGACGATGCGCGGGGCGATGTCGCGGTACTTCGACGGGAGGCGGTCCCGCCAGACGTGAGGGGGTTCGACCGTGTGGTCGTCCACCGAAATTATCTTCGGGAAGCTCTCCATGTCTTTCACGGTAGCGCCGATCTGACGGTTCGTCAGCTAACGCGTTCGCGACGAGGGCAATCAGGCCCCGTCCTGGCTGAGGAGCACTCTGCTTACGGGACGCACTGCCCCTACTGACGAAGGGGCATCGGCAAGACAAACTGGCCCGCAGTTGCGACGCATGGGTGGGGAGAGGCCATGGCCGGCGAGAAGGGGCAGGAGTGGGAGCGGCCCTTGCGCTTCACCGTGCTCGGACCAGTAAGGGCCTGGCGGGGTGATGAACCGATCGCCACCGGCCCGCCACAGCAGAGAGCCATGCTCGCAGCCCTGCTGTTACACAGAGGACGGACCGCGACAACGCCGGAGCTGATCGATGACCTGTGGGGCGACGACCCCCCGGACGCGGCCCTCTCCATGCTGCGCTCGTACGCCTCTCGATTGCGCAAGGCATTCGAACCGCACTCCAACGTGCTGGTCAGTGAGTCGGGGGGCTACGCGATCCACATCGGCGTGGGCGCCTTGGATACCGACGTTGTCGATCAGTTGGCCGCGGAGACGGACAAGGCACGACACTCCGGGGACCGGGCCCGTGCCCACGAGCTCATCGGCAAGGCGCTGGACCACTGGGGCGGCGAGCCCCTTGCCGGCCTGCCGGGCCCGCACGCGGCAACACACCGCACCCGGCTGGCGGAGTGGCGGCTCGCCCTCTTGGAGACAAGGCTCGACCTCGATCTGGAGCTGGGCCATCACGCAGAAGCCGTAGCCGAGCTGACGGCGCTCACCGCCCAGCACCCGTTCCGTGAGCGGTTACGCGAGCTGCTCATGCTGGCGCTGTACCGCAGCGGCAGGCAGGCCGAAGCACTGGCCGTGTACAACGACACGCGGCGCCTGCTGGCCGAGGAACTCGGCGCGGATCCGTGCGCGGAACTGTCCGAGTTGCAGCAGCGAATACTGCGGGCGGACGCCGGGCTGGCCGCCCCCGCGGGCCCCCGGGCCACCGCCGGCCCCGTGCTTGTACGGCCCGCCCAGCTGCCGGCCACGGTCGCGGACCTCACCGGCCGCGCCGCCCTTATCAACGAGCTGGGCGATCATCTGACCTCCACGACGCAGCATGTCATGGCGGTGTCAGCAATCGCCGGCATCGGAGGTGTCGGCAAGACGACACTGGCGGTCCACGTGGCGCACGCGGCGCGGCATCACTTCCCGGATGGCCAGCTCTACGTCGACCTCCAGGGCGCAGGCCCGGCCCCGTCCGAACCCGAGGCCGTTTTGGGGGGCCTTCCTGCGCGCGCTGGGCACCCCCGACTACCACATTCCCGACGGCGTTGAAGAGCCAGCCGCCCTCTACCGTTCAACACTGGACGGCCGCCGCGTGCTGGCGCTCCTCGACAACGCCCGCGACGCCGCCCAAGTGCGGCCGCTGCTACCAGGCGCGGAGGGCTGCGCCGCGCTCATCACCAGCCGCACCCGCATGGTCGACCTGGAAAGCGCCCACCTTGTCGACCTGGACGTCATGAGTCCCGAGGAGGCTCTGGTCCTCTTCGCCCGAGTTGTCGGCCAAAAACGCATCAAGTCGCAGCCGGAAGCGGCCATGGATGTCGTCGCCGCATGCGGCTTCCTGCCCCTGGCCATCCGCATCGCCGCCTCGCGGCTGGTCTCGCGGCGCACCTGGACCGTGTCGTTCCTCAGGCGCAGGCTGGCCGACGAGCGGCGGCGGCTGGACGAGCTGCGGGCCGGGGACCTGGCCGTGAAGGTCAGTTTCGAGCTGGGCTACGGGCAGCTGGAGCCACGGCAGGCGCGGGCGTTCCGGCTGCTGGGGCTGGCCGACGGACCCGATATCTCGCTGTCGGCGGCCGCAGCCGTTCTGGACCTGAACGACGAGGACGCCGAAGAACTCCTCGCCTCCCTGGCGGACATCCCGCTCCTGGAGCCCACCGTGCCAGGACGCTACCGCTTCCACGATCTGGTGCGACTGTACGCGCGGGCGTGCGCGGAGCCGGACATCCAGCCAACGGCCGAACGGGAGGCCGCGCTGTCGAGGCTGCTGGACTTCTACCTGGCCACGGCGGCCCAGGTGTACGCGATGGAACGCCCCGCGGACAGCACGGTCAGCCATTTCCAGGTCACCGACCATCCGGGGTTGCGTTTCGACTCCTCCGGAGCCGCACTCGACTGGCTTTTCGCTGAGGCCGACTGCCTGATCGCATGCGCGCTGCAGTGCACTGGCGCGACCACCCGACGCCGCGCCGCCGATCTGCTGATAGCCGCGCTCGACCTCGCCGAGTCCGGAGCCAGATCGCCTCAGTACGAGCCCGCGGCCCGGTCGATCAGCGATGCCGCCCACACCGCAACGGACTTCCGGACCGAGGCCCGCGCTCGTTCCGCGCTGGGACATCTGTACAGCTTCGCCGGTCACTTCACCGAGGCCGACCGGGAGCTGCGACGCGCCCTGGAGCTGGCCCCCGACGACCCGGTGGTCGCCAGCCGCGCCCCCAGCCAGCTCGGCACCGTCGCCTACAGTCAGGAGCGGTACGAGGACGCCGAGACGTTCGTGAGCCAGGCGCTCGCCGCCTACCGCACCGAAGGCAACGAGGCCGGGGAGGCGAGCGCCCTGTCCAACCTGGCCCGCCTCCATGTGCACCGCGGCCGCACCCAGAGAGGCGTGGAGCTTGCCGAGCAGAGCGTCTCCATCTACCGCCGACTCGGGGCCCCGCTGCGGCTCGCCAACGCGATGTACGCACTCGGGATAACCCTGGCGAGCGCCGGCCGCGTGAACGAGGCCCTTGATCAACTGCCCCAGGCACTCGGCGCCTTCAAGGAGGCACGTCAGCCACTGTGGGAAGGGATGGCTCACTTTCGGCTGGCCGAAACACATCCGGCCGCAAACCGCCCCGCCAAGGCAGTGGTGCACGCCGAGCGATCACTCGCCCTCGGGGGCCTCGGCGGCGAACGGCGCCGCCAGTCCTTTCTGACGGTGCACGGCGACGCCTTGATGGCGTTGGGCCAACACTCCCGAGCGCAGGAGTCCTGGCGCGAGGCGCAAACCATCCAGGAACGGCTCGACGCACCCACCGGTTCGCGATCGCTCCGCAGCAGCTAGGGGCGCCCCCGGGCAATGGGCACTCTTTACTGACGTATGAGCCGGAGCAAGGCAGACTGGCCAGTGCAGGGAAAAGTACGTGCGGGGGGCACCATGGTCGGCGACAAGCGGCTTGGGAATAGGGAGGGTTGCACCGCGTCAGGACCCGAGGGCACCTGGCGCGACGAGGAGGCGGCTCTTGCCCTCTCCGAGGCCCGGATCGAACTGGAGTGGGAAAGGAGTAGCGGCGCCGAGATCGTCACGGAGCGCCGGGGCACCCCAGAGGGCGCCTCCGGGGGCGATGCCACCGTCCCAGCGGGCACGGTCTCCAGCACCGCGGTCTCCAAGGGCGCTGCCTCCGGACACCGGCAGCACACCCTCCGCGCGGACGCCGAACTTGCCGAGCTGCCCGGGCGCCGCGATCACTTCCTGTCCGGCGCATCCGTCGTACGCCCCGCCCAGTTGCCCGCCTCGGTGGCGGACTTCACGGGCCGCGCCGAGGCAGTACAGGAGCTGAGCGAGCTTCTGACGGCCAAGGGCCGCGAGCCGGCTGTCCTGACCATCGCAGGGACCGGAGGGATCGGCAAGACCGCCCTGGCCGTCCACGTCGCTCACGCCGCCCGCCGTCACTTCCCCGACGGCCAGCTCTACATCGACCTCTGCGGCGCAGGCTCCTCCCCCACCGAGCCGGAAGCCGCCCTGAGCGCATTTCTGCGCTCCCTGGGCACCCTCGACACCACGATCCCGGACAACGCCGAAGAGCGTGCCGCGCTCTACCGTTCGGCGCTGGAGGGCCGCCGGGTCCTGATCCTGCTGGACAACGCCCGCGACGCCGCCCAGATCCGCCCACTCCTCCCGGGCGATGACGCGGGCGGCTGCGCCACGCTGATCACCAGCCGGACCAACATGGCCGGGCTGGAGGGCTCCCACCTCGTCGACCTGGACGTCATGAGCCCGGCGGAGGCGTTCGCCCTCTTCGCCCGCATCGTCGGCGAGGAGCGGGCGAGCGTGGAGCGCGAGGAGGTCATGGGCGTCCTCGCGTCCTGCGGCTTCCTGCCGCTCGCGATCCGCATAGCGGCCTGCCGGCTCGCCTCCCGGCGCACCTGGACGGTCTCCGTCCTGGCCCGCAAACTCGCCGACGAGCGGCGGAGGCTTGACGAGTTGCGGGCCGGGGACCTGGCGGTCAAGGCGAGTTTCGAGCTGGGTTACGGGCAGCTGGAGCCACAGCAGGCGCGGGCGTTCCGGCTGCTGGGGCTGGCCGACGGGCCCGACATATCGCTGTCGGCGGCTGCGGCATTGCTGGACCTTGGTATCGAAGAGACGGAAACTCTCCTCACCTCGCTGATGGACATCTCACTCTTGGAGTCCGTCGTGCCGGGACGCTACCGCCTTCACGACCTCGTACGGCTCTACGCCCGAGCCTGCGCGAATCAGGACCAACTGACCACGTCGGAACGAGAGGCAGCGCTCTCTCGACTACTGGACTTCTATCTGGCCACGGCGACTCGGGTGTACGCCATGGAACGCCCGGGCGACCGGACGGTCGTGCACCTCGAAACCACCGCCTACCCCGGCCTGACCTTCGAATCGTCCAGGGCAGCGCTGGACTGGTTGTTCACCGAAGCGGACTGCCTGATCGCATGTGCTCGGCAGTGCATCGGTGACGGCGAACGCCGACGCGCCGCCGATCTCTTGACGGCCGCGCTCGACCTCGCTGAGTCCGGGGCGAGATCACGCCAGTACGAGAGTGTGGCCAAGGCGATCAGTGACTCCGCCTGCACGGTCGGAGACTTGCATACGGAGGCCCGGGCACGGTCGGCATTGGGGAATCTGTACTGCTTCACCGGGAGGTTCGACCGCGCCCGCCTGGAGCTTGGTCGCGCCTTGGAGCTGGCGATGGCCGGTGGTGATCGGCTGCTGGTCTCCCGCGCCCCCAATCGGCTTGGTGTCATCGCCCTCTACCAAGGCCGCTACGCGGACGCCGAAACGTACTTCAAGCAGGCAATCGACGCCTTTCGCTCCGACGACAACGAGCCAGGCGAGGCAAGCGCTCTTTCCAACCTCGCGCGTGTCCACCTGAACACGGGCCGCACTGAAACCGGGATGAAACTGGCCGAGCATGTCCTCAGGATCTATCAGAGGCTCGGCTCGTCGCTTCGCGTGGCCAATGGCATGTATGGGCTCGGCATAGCCCTCACGAGCATCGGGAAGTTCGAGGAGGCAGACGCCCAACTCACCCGAGCGCTCGCTATTTTCGCCGAGAACCGTCAACGACTATGGGAGGGAATGACCCACTTCCGGCTGGCCGAAATGCATCTGGCGGCCTGCCGCCCCACTCAGGCGGTGGAGCATGCAGAGCGCTCGCTGGCACTAGGCGGTATCGGCGGCGAATGGCGCCGCGGCACATTCCTGACTCTCCTGGGGAAGGCATTGATGCGTATGGGACAGACAGAACAAGCCCAGGAGTGCTGGCGCCAGTCGCGGGCGATCTACGAGCAAACGGGTTCGCCCGAGGTAGAGGAAGTCCGCCAACTGTTGTCAGACGCATGGCCGAAAACCCAGCCCCGTGCTGACGGTCCGTCGGCACGATGACGTCGGACAAGTGTGGCAGGCCTTGTGGAGAGACGCTGTCCCTGCTGACGTAGGGGGTCTGGACAAGGCAAACTGGCCCGTGCGACTCAGAAGCACAGGCAGGGGGAGACCATGGCCGGCGGTAAGGGGCAGGTGCAGGGGCATCAGTTGCGCTTCACCGTGCTCGGACCGGTTCGGGCCTGGCGAGGCGAGCAACAGCTCGCCACGGGCGCACCGCAGCAGCGCGCGCTGCTCGCGGCTCTTCTGCTGCGCGGAGGACGTACCGCCACGGCGCCCGAACTCGTCGACGCCCTATGGGGCGAGGATCCGCCGGACGCCGCTATTGCCGCGTTGCGGACGTATGCCTCCCGACTCCGGAAGGTATTCGGGCCGGACTCTCAGGTACTTGCCAGCGAGTCCGGCGGGTACGCCATCCGCATTGGGATGGGCGCCCTGGACCTCGACGCGGCCGAACACCTCGCCGCAGAGGCTGAGAAGGCCCAGCATTCCGGAGATCGACCCAAGGCGCGCAACCTGATCGCCCAGGCACTGAACCTGTGGGATGGCGAACCGCTGGCGGGGTTGCAAGGGCCGTACGCGGAGACCCAGCGCATCCGGCTCTCAGAGTGGCGGCTATCTCTCATTGAGACACGCCTCAGTCTTGACCTCGAGCTCGGGCACCACGCGGAAGCCGTCTCCGAACTGACAGCTCTGACCGCCGCTCACCCACTGCGTGAACGGCTGCGTGAACTGCTGATGCTCGCGCTGTACCGCAGCGGCCGTCAGGCGGAGGCTCTGGCCGTATATGCCGACACGCGGCGGCTCCTGGCTGAGGACCTGGGCGTGGACCCATGCCCGGAACTTTCGGAACTGCAACAGCGCATTCTCCAGGCCGACGCCGAGCTGGCGGTTCCCACGACCGCCTCCGCCGATCTCGGCACCCGCGCCGCTTTCGTACGTCCCGCCCAGTTGCCCGCGACAGTCGCCGACTTCACCGGCCGGGCCGCCTTCATCGACGAACTGAGCGACCAACTTGCCACTACCGAGGGGCATGTCATGGCCGTGTCAGCCGTCGCTGGAATCGGCGGCGTCGGCAAGACCACCCTGGCTGTCCATGTGGCACACGCGGCCCGTCGTCACTTCCCGGACGGCCAGCTCTACGTCGATTTGCAGGGTGCGGGCCCAGTCGTGGCCGACCCCCATGCCGTGCTGGGGGCCTTCCTGCGCGCCCTGGGCATCATGGACTCGGCGATCCCGGACAGCCTTGATGAACGGGCAGCGCTCTACCGCTCGACGTTGGACGGCCACCGGGTCCTCGCGCTCCTGGACAACGCCCGCGACGCTGCCCAGGTACGTCCGCTGCTACCCGGTACGGCGGGCTGCGCGGCCCTGATCACCAGCCGCAATCGCATGGTTGACCTGGAGAGCGCCCATCTTGTCGACCTTGACGTCATGAGCCCCGAGGAGGCTCTGGACCTCTTCACCCGCATCGTGGGGGAAGAACGTGTGAGCGCGGAACGCGACTCGGCCATGGACGTCGTTGCCGCGTGCGGATTCCTGCCACTGGCCATCCGCATCGCCGCCTCTCGGCTGGCCTCGCGACGGACGTGGACACTATCTGTTCTCGCGCGGAAGCTGGGCGACGAGCGACGGCGGCTCGTGGAACTGCGAGCCGGCGACCTGGCAGTCGAGGCCACCTTCGAGCTGGGCTACGGGCAGTTGGAGCCGGCGCAGGCCCGGGCGTTCCGCCTGCTGGCGCTCGCCGACGGGCCGGACATCTCTCTGGCCGCCGCCGCAGTCGTTCTCGACATGGATGTCGATGACGCAGAGGAGCTGATCGAGTCCCTCGTCGACGCCTCGCTCCTCGAATCCGCCGCACCCAGCCGCTACCGCTACCACGATTTGGTGCGACTCTACGCGCGTGACCGAGCGGAGCGGGACGAACTGCCGCCAGAGGAGAGGGGAGCGGCTCTCGCCCGGCTGCTCGACTTCTACCTCGCCACTGCGGCGCAGGTCTACGCCATTGAGCGGCCGGGCGACAGGCTAGTCGACCATCTGGCGCCGACCAAACGCCCCGGGCTCACCTTCGCCGACCACGACGCTGCCCTGGACTGGTTGTTCACCGAGGCCGACTGCCTCCTGGCCTGCGCCCAGCAGTCCGCTCACGGGGATACCCTGCGCCGTGCCGCCGATCTGCTGGCGGCCGCCACCGACCTCGCCGAGTCCGGAGCCAACGCACGACGCTACGAGGCTGTCGCCCAGCACATCAGCGAAGCGGCACAACAGGCCGGAGATCTGCAAGCCGAGGGGCGCGCACGTTTCTTCCTGGCCAAGGCTTTCACCCTGGCGGGGCGGTACGCCCAGGCAGACGAAGAGGCAAAGGTCGCCGTCGTGGTGGGCATGGCCGCCGAGGACCCGGTCCCGGTCGGCCGCGCCTCGGTCCAACGCGCCATTATCGCTCTCGGTCAGAAGCGGTTGGCGGACGCGGAGGCGCACGCCCTACGGGCGATCGACGCCTATCGCGCCGACGGCGACCGCCCCTGCGAGGGCAGTGCGCTGTGCAACCTCTCTCGTGTTCATCTCGAGACCAACCGAATCGCGAGCGCCGTGGAGATTGCTCGGCAGGGAGTCGACATCTACGAGAGCCTGGGCCGCACTCTGCGCCTGGCCAATGCGAAGTACGCTCTCGGCGTGGCCCTGACCCGCGCGGCAAGGACGACCGAGGCTCTTGACCAGTTGACCGAGGCACTCGCCATCTTCCGCGAGAGCCGTCAGCCCCTGTGGGAGGGCATGGCCCACCAGCGTCTGGCAGAAGCCTACTTGGCCTCGAAGCGGCCCGCCCAGGCGGCCAGCCACGCCGAGCAAGCACTCGCCCTCCGTGGGATCGGCGGCGAATGGCGACGCGCCATCCTTCTGACGGTGCTCGGCAAAGCGTTGATGGGCATCGGGCAATCCGGACGTGCTGAAGCCTGCTGGCGCGAGGCGCTTTCCTTGCATGAGCAGGTGGGGATGCCCGAGGCCGACGAGGTACGACGGCTGCTGACCCCCGCAGCCGTGGCCTAGCGACAGCCCGCCAGCCAGACGTTCATCAATCGTTTATCGCCGTCGTGCAGTCTTTATCACGATCGATCCGTCCCCGCGGGGGGCAGGCGGATCGGTCATCCGGCCGCATGGTTAAGGTGAGCGGCCCTGAGGCGCCCGTCCGGCGACCCACGGGGGAGTCGCCGGGCGGGCGTACGAAAGACCTGCCCACTGTTTTAGGGAGTTGATCCTGTTGAGCCAGGACAAGAAGCCTGCGTCCGACGCCTACCGGCCGTTGGAGGACCACCCGCCCGTACCGTCGGCGCTGGCAACCACCGAGGACCACGCACCTGTTCCGCCCGCTCTCGCCACCACCGAGGACCACGCGCCCGTTCCGCCGTCACTGGCCGGGGAGGACCACCCGCCGGCCCCGCCCACGGGTCGGGCCACGCGCAAGGCTGCGGGGGGCGAGGGCGTCGATCCGAGTTCGATCAGCGCCATGGAAGACCACGCGCCGGTCCCCAAGCCGCTGGCCGCCAAGGAAGACCACGCGCCATCGGAAAGCTCCAGGTAACGCTGCTGGCTCACACCAAGTGAGTTAACCCATGGGGCCGATGTTGATGGCATGGAGGGGAAGCCATCGACATCGGCCCCAACTGCTGTGCGCCTGGACTTACCTCCGACACACAATAACTTCCTTATATTTGGGGCCAGGTGCTCGAACATCCATACCTTTTGCCGGTACGTTTGCATTACCAAATGAAGGCTTGGCTCTCCCGCAAAGGATCCGGAATGACTCGCACCAGAAGGCCCCTTGCCGCACTGGCCATAGCAGCCGGCATCGCCATCGGCATCGCGACCCCGGCAATGGCAGTTGCAACGACCTCAACCGGAAACCACGTATCCGCCAACAGTGCATCAGGTCAGGCCGAGACCACAACGAATGTCGTCATGTCCACGCTCGAAGACCACTTCCCGGGGCCCGTCCCGAACTAAGGGCCTACACGCGCCAACCGGGGCCGGGCCAGAACCCGGCCCCTTCGCGTTACCCAGCCACGCCTGAATTCCGCCCTTGGCAAGATCAGGCCCGTTCGGCGGGCTGCGATGGGTCGGATCACACGACCGCCGCCTGCCCGAGTCGCGCATTGACCCTCGCATTGATGTCAGGCTCTACAAAGGCTCCGAAGGGCCGCCACACCGGCCACCCCGCGCGCCAAGGAGCCCCGCCATGCAACTCCACGTCATCCTGCCCGCCGAGTCGCCCGCGACCGACATCCACGAGCTGGCCGCCCTCGCCCAGGAGGCCGAGCGCCTGGGATACGACGGCATCTGGCTGCCCGACCATCTGCTGCCGCCCGGCCCGTACGGGCCGGAGAAGTACGGCGGCGTCTACGAACCGCTGACCGCGCTCGCGTATCTCGCGGCGGTCACCCGCAGGGTCACCCTCGGCACCTCCGTCCTCATCCTGCCGCTGCGCGACCCGCTGCTCGTCGCCCGGCAGGCGGCGACGCTGGCACGGGTGAGCAGCGGCCGGTTCGTGCTGGGAGTGGGGGCCGGGTGGGAGGAGTACGAGTTCGACGCCGCCGGGGCGGACTTCGCGACCCGGGGCGCCCGGACGACCAGCGCGCTGCGGCTGATCCGGCAGCTGCACGAGCGCGGCGGCGGGCCGTACGAGGACGCGTTCCACTCGTTCGACGAACGCGCCGTCTTCCAGCCCGTACCCGAGCACCCCGTGCCGTTTCTCATCGGCGGCAACTCGAACGCCGCACTGCGCCGGACCGCGCAGGTCGGCGACTGGTGGCAGGGGGTGGGGCTGAGCCCGCGGGAGTTCGCCGGGCACCGGGCGAGGCTGAGGGAGCTGAGCGGCGGGCGGGAGATCCGCGCGGGGGCGCGGATCGGGTGGGACGACGACGGGCGCGATGCCGGGAAGACGCGCGAGGAGGTGGGCGAGGAGGTGGAGGCATGGCGGGCCGTTGAGGCGGACCATCTGGCCGTGTGGTTCGGATCCCCGGAGGGCGGCGGCTTCCGTCGGCGGATGCGGGCACTGGCCGAGGCCATGGGTCACCGCGACCGGGCTTGAGCGGGCGGGGGGACCGGGCACGAGGAGCCCGAAAACAGTGCGTGGCGCGCATTTTTGCGCGCCACGCATCTTTGCGTGCCACGCAAGTTTCGCTATCCTTCTTGGCATGGGGTTGCGAGAGCGGAAGAAGGCCGAGACACGCGCGTCGCTCAGCTGGGCGGCGATCCGGCTGACCGTCGAGCGCGGGTTCGACAGCGTCAAGGTGGAGGACATCGCCGAGGCCGCGGGGGTCTCGCCGCGCACGTTCAACAACTACTTCTCCAGCAAGGGCGAGGCGATCGCCGCCCGCCATCTCGACCGGTGCCTGGGTATCGCGGAGGCGCTGCGCGAGCGCCCGGCGGAGCCGCTGTGGGACGCGGTCCTCCACTCCGTACTGCCGCAGTTCGAGCCCGACGCGGCGGTGGCCGCCCATCCCGTTCCCGACGCGGCGCAGTGGACGGCGGGGGTGCGCGTCATGCTCGCCGAACCGGTTCTGCAAGGCGAGATACTGCGGGCCGGGGCCATCGCCGAGGCCGAGATCACCGCGGCCGTCGCCGACCGCACCGGCATCGATCCGCAACAGGACCTGTATCCGCACCTCGTCGCGTCCGCGGTCATGGCCGCGACGAACGCGGCCATGGCACACCACCTCCGCACCGATCCGCCGGTGCCGATGAGCCGTCTGCTCACGGACGCCTTCACCCTGATCGCGGCAGGGCTGCCCACGCCCACGCCCTAGGCACCCCTCTCCACGCGCAAAGCCCGGCGACCGACCGGGCCGATACCCCCTGCCCAAAAACCCGAAAAGGACTCTGCTCATGATCGATGTCGTCATCGCGGGCGCCGGACCCAACGGCCTGATGCTCGCCTGCGAACTCGCCCTGGCCGGCATTCGCCCCGTCGTCCTGGAACGCCTCACCGAACCGTCCGCCGAGCAGCGCGCGAACGGCGTGGTCGGCCAGGTCGTGCGGATGCTCGACCGGCGCGGGCTGTACGAGCGGCTGACCTCGCCCGGCGCCACACCAGAGCCGGTGCCCAGTTTCGTGTTCGGCGCGTTCCCGCTCGAGCTGAGCGACCTGCCGGACAACTCCCTCTACACCTTGTCGGTGCCGCAGCGCCGGATCGAGCAGATGCTCGCCGAGCGCGCCGCCGAACTGGGCGTCGAGATACGCCGCGACCACGAGGTCATCGGTCTGACGCAGGACGAGAAGTCGGTGACGGTCGAACTGCGCGGGCGGGAGCCGATCGAAGCGGCGTTCCTGGTCGGCGCCGACGGCGGGCGCAGCGTGATCCGCAAGACCACCGGGATCGGCTTCCCCGGTGTGACCGCCGACGACTCGGTGTCGCGCATGGGACAGGTGAGCGTAGACCCGGGCACGGTCGGCGCCGACGGCGGCCTGGTCGTGCCCGGCTTCGGCGCCGTACCGCCGTTCCGGCATCTGCGCACCGAGCGCGGCCTGATCGCCTGGGCGCCGTTCCCGGACCGCGATCCGCTGCTCAGCACGGTGGAGTGGGACCAGCCGGCCGAGGGCGAGGCCTCCCTCGACGAGCTGCGGGCCAGCGCCTCCCGGGTGCTCGGCACGGACGTACCGCTCGCCCCGCCGACCGGGCCGGGCCCGCATGTGATGAGGCGGCTGTTCGGTGGCAACACCCGCATCGCGGAGCGCTACCGCGCGGGCCGCGTCTTCCTGCTCGGCGACGCCGCGCATGTGCACTCGGCGATCGGCGGCCCCGGGCTCAACATGGGCCTCCAGGACGCGGTGAACCTCGGCTGGAAGCTGGCCGCGGAGCTGCGCGGCCACGCACCCGAAGGGCTGCTGGACAGCTACGAGGCCGAACGAGCCCCGGTGGCGCGGCGCGTCGCCATGCACACCCAGGCGCAGTCGCTGCTGATCCGCCCGGGCGGCGAAGTGACGTCGCTGCGCGAACTGTTCGGCGAACTTCTCGCCCAGCCCACGACCCGGCAACACCTCGCGGATCTGCTGTCCGGCGCGGACATCACCTACGACATGGGTCCGGCGACCGGGCCGCTCGTCGGCCGCTGGGCACCCGACCTGCCTGGCCTGCGCGAGGCGACCCGCACCGCCCGCCCCCTCCTCCTCGACCCCACCGGCACCCTCGACACGGGCCCCTGGGCACCGCACGTCGACACCCTGGCCATCCCGGAACTCCACACCGCGCTGCTGCTGCGCCCCGACTGCTACGTCGCCTGGCAGGGCACGACGGACGACGGTCTGTGCGATGCGCTGAGCAGGTGGTTCAGGGCGGCTTGAGCGATGAGGGCTGGGCGACGGCGCGGCGTGGTCCCGCACGCACGAAAATTCCCCAGCACCCCAAACCTAGGGCTGCTAGGTTAAACCTAGAACCCCTAGGAAGAGAGGCGGGGCCCAGCCATGCCCAAGCCCACAACCGGCACCCTCGACGTCCCCGGCGCCACCCTCCACTACGAGACCCGCGGCCGCGGCCCCGTCCTCCTGCTGATCCCCGGCGGCGCCGCCGACGCCGGGCTTTACGAGGGCATGGCCCCCGACCTCGCCGCCCACCACACCGTCGTCTCCTACGACCCCCGCGGCCTGTCCCGCAGTCCCCTCGACGGCCCGCTCACCGACCAGCGGGTGGACGTATGGAGCGACGACGCCCACCGGCTGCTCGAACTGCTCTCGCCCCACGAGAGCGCGTACGTACTCGGCTGCAGCTCAGGCGCCGTCGTCGCCCTCGACCTCCTGGCCCGCCACCCCGGCCGGCTGCGCCGGGTCGTCGCCCACGAGCCCCCGCTGATCGAGGTCCTGGACGACCCCGCCCCGCACCGCCGCCTCTTCGCCGAGGTGCGCGAGACGTTCCGCATGGACGGGGTCGGCCCCGCGATGGCGCGGTTCAACGAGGGCCTGGGCGGACGGCCATCGGACCGGCCGACCGAACTGCCGCCCGAGATCCAGGAGATGGCCGTCCGCATGCACGCCAACCTCCCCGTCTTCCTGGAACACATCCTGTGCCCGTTCACCGCGACCGCCCCCGACCTCGCCGCCCTGCGCCCCGCCGCGGACCGGCTGATACTGGCGGCCGGCCGGGACTCCCGGGAACAGGAGCCGCTGTACGGGCCGGCCCGGCGGCTGGCACAGCTGCTCGGACTCGGCGGCGAGGTCGTGGAATTCCCGGGCGGGCATGTGGGCGCCACGGAACACCCGAAGGAGTTCGCGGGGCAGCTCCTGGCGGTGCTCGGCCTCGACTGAGTCCCCTACCCGATCGCTGACGTCGAGCCTTCAGCCAATCCGTGCTCGAAGGCGTTCGCTGAGCACGACATCATGCGGCAGCCGCTCCAGGTCCCGCGCGTCCACGCTCACACCGTGCCGCGCGATGATGCCGGCCAGCGAGGCCCAGTGGTCGGCCGCCATCTGCTCACCGGTCTGGCCGTCGCCCGGCTCGTCCGGCCCGACCACCATCCGGGCGTCCGTCTCGACGTCCTCGGCCGAGACCCATTCCCGGACATCCCCCGGGCCCCAAAGGCTCCAGCCTCGATCGTCGAGCAGGACCAGGCTGCGGCCGTCCGGCAATACGGCCACAAGCCGTGCCGACATCGACATCTGCCCAGCTGGCGTAGCACCGTCGTCCAGATCGACGTGCGTGACCAAGCGCGTCACACCAGTCATGCCGCCCCTCTCGGCCAGCCCGACCCGCCTGGCCCAAGCCGTTCCGCTGGACGGTCACGATACCCGGGACCCGGTCATCGGATATGGGTCAGGGCCGCGGCCGCGACCGACGCCCCCGCGGGACACGTTCCGTCCTGCGATTCCCCGGGGTCCGGAATCGCCGTGGTGCCGATCAGGCGTCCACCGCGACGAAGATGAAGCAGATTCCCTGGAATTCAGCCTGCACAGCCTTGTGCCGCCCCACCCGCACCTGCGTGACGCGCCCGTTCTTGGTCATGGGCCGCGCGTAGGACAGTGGTAGATCCAGTGCGAGGCTGACGTTCTGCCCATACAACTTCCACGCGCACGCGGCCCCGTGCTTACCGGCCTCCTGCTTCCCCCGGCCGCTGATTCCCAACGCGGCGAGGTCACGCTCATCGAGGGCAAGGCACGGCCGCGACGCCAGCTGCGCCTGGGTGTACTTGCCCGGTTGCGATACGGCGGAGGGCGAGGACATGGCGGAGGACGAGGGCGTGGCGGAGGACGAGGATGCTGGACGGGAGGACGACGGCCGCGGCGCGGCCTGCCTGCTCGAACACCCGGCGCCGAGGAGGCTCACGGCAAGTACGAGCACCAGTCCGGCTTTTCCGCGGGAGCGCCTTCTCCGGGCTCGCTGAACACGATCGAATCGCGGCATACCGGCACGGTAGTGACACCGCGCCGGGACCGGTCCGCGGACGTCCCGCCGTAGTCGGCCAGAGTTGCCGAGAATGGAACCACCACTGTCAACGGAAACTTTGATCAACGATCTGTCGATTGCTGGACGCCGGCGTGCTTCGCCCTCTTCCGCCAGTGCGTGATTCTGGACTTCACAGCGAGGGTGTCCGGGTGGTCGGGCCCAAAGACCCGTAGGCAGTCGGTCAACAATTGCTCGAACGCACACGTGGCGCCAACTGCATCCCCAACTTCCCCCCGCCACTCGGCGATGTTGCCGCGGGTGTCGAGGGTGTCGGGGTGGTCGGGGCCCAAGATCCTTAGGTAGTCGGCCAACAACTGTTCGAAAGCGCTCATGGCACCTGCCGCGTCCCCGGCTTCGGCGCGCCAGAAGACCTGGTCGTGCCGGACATCGAGGGTGCCAGGGTGGTCGGGCCCCAAGACCCGTAGATAGGAGGTCAGCAGCTGTTCGAAGGCGCTCGCGGCGCCTACCGCGTCCCCGGCTTCCCCTCGCCAGTGCGCAATTCCGGCCCTGACGTGGAGGGTGTCGGGGTGGTCGGGCCCCAGCACGCGCAGATAGTCGGCCAACAGCTTTTCGAAGGCGCTCATGGCGCCTGCCGCGTCCCCGGCTTGCCCTCGGTGGTGTGCGATTCTGGCCCGGGAATCCAAGGTGAATGGGGCGTCGGGCCCCAGCACTCGTACAGAGGAGGTCAGCACTTCCTCGAAGGCACTCGCGGCGCCTACCGCGTCGCCCGCTCTTCCCCGCCAACCCGCGATGCTGGCCTGGCTGACGAGCGTACGAAGGTGGTCGGGCCCCAGCACCCGTAGCGAGTCGGCCAACAGCTGTTCGTAGGCGCTCACGGCGCCGGCGGCGTCACCCGCTTTCCCCCGCCAGTCCGCCGTTCGCCCACGGATGTCGAGGGTGCCGGGGTGGTCGGGGCCCAAGATCCTTAGGTAGTCGGCCAACAACTGTTCGTAAGCGCTCACGGCACCGGCGGCGTCACCCGCTTTCCCCCGCCAGTCCGCAAGGCTGTCACGGATGTCGAGGGTGTCAGGGTGGTCGGGCCCGAGATGGTTGTGAGCGGCGCTTGCCAGATGTTTGAAATGGTCGACGGCCGCGGCAACTTGGCCACTATTGCCAAGGCTGCGGCCGACGCGGTAGAGCACCGGATGGGCTCTGTCAGCCTGGTACAGGGCCTCTTCGGCACAGTGAGTGAGCGCCGCGGCGTTTGCGCGCAGGGCTTGAGCGAGGGCGGTGTCGCGCTCCATGGCGGGCCAGACCACGATGACGGCGTCGGCGGCCGTGTGGACCAGGTGATCGCGCGTGTCGCGGGTGAGGGTGTCGCGGGTGGCGCGTTGGACGAGCTGGTGGACACGGACCGCCTGATGGGCGTGTCTGGGGGTGTGGTCGACGAGGCTGAGCCGGTGCAGTGCGCGAACTGCCCGCTCGGCTTCCTGCGCTGTGGCTATGTCCGGCTGAGACTTTCCTGCGGTGTCTGCGCGGTGCTGGGTGAGGTGGGCCAGGGCAGGGATGCTGGCCAACACGGGGCCGGGGATGCCGTTGGGATCGAGGACGGCGATGAGCTGGAGCATGGGGCGAGCCAGGCCCACGGATGGGAGCTGATCGGCGCGGTCGAGCGACAGTGACCAGGCGGCAGCCACACTCACGGGTTGGTTGTCGGGCAGCCCTGAGGCGTCGGGGAGCAGGTCGTCGAGGGTTTGGGCGCGGTCGGCGAGTTGGGTGCGGTAGTCGGCGCAGTCCAGATCGGCGTCGATGAGGTACGCGACGGCCTGAGAGAGGGCCAGGGGGAGGTGGCCGAGGTCGGCGGCGAGGGCGGCGAGCTGGTCGGCGGGCTCGGTGCGGCCGTGGGCGGCCAGTCCGGCGGTGAGGTAAGCGGCGGCTTCACCGGGGGTGAACAGGCCCACCGGTACCAGTCGTCGGCCGCTGCCGCCGAGGGCAGCGTCCCGGCGGCGGGTGGTGATCAGGGTGCGGCCATGCGGGCTGGTGGGTGGCCACAGTCCGCGCAGGTCGGCCGGGTCGGCGAGGTCGTCCAGCACGATCAGCCAGCTGCGCTGGGAGGCGCCGTGCCGCGGCTCAAGCCAGGCCAGAAACGCCCGCGCGGCGTACTCCGGGTCAACAACCTCGGTGCCGAGCACCTCGGCGGCGGCTTGGGCATACGCGGAGACGATCGCGGTGCGGGTGCCGGCGCTGACCCACACCAGCAGGTCCACTCCTCCCGCCTGCCACAGGGCACGGGCGTGGTGGACAGCGAGCTGAGTCTTGCCGACCCCGCCCATACCGACCAGCACCTGACACCGCGCCGCCGCGCCGCCGTCGGCCACCATCTGCTGTATCTGTTCGGCAGCGGCCCGGTCCTGGAAGCAGCCAGCCTGCCGCGGCAGCACTCCGACCTGATGGGGCCACGTCACCGCAGGCCGAGGCGCAGCGTAGTAGGCAACCTGGCCGCCGTCGGCCACATAGCCGACAGCCAGGCTGCGGTCGCGGGCGTGCGCCATGACGCTTTCCAGCCGTTGAGCCTCGGAAGGCGTCCCGATCGGCGGTGGGCTGAGGGTGGCCGGTCCGTTCAGCCCTGGGACGGATCCGGCACGGTAGGGGAGCCGACGTGCGCGCCTCCGTGGATCACCCCAGCGGCAATCGAGCCGCCGCCCGCCCGAATGTCCGCATTGGCGCCCACGGCCAAGCCCCCCGACCCGGCACTCACGCCGCCCCGCGAGGCATGCTCCACGAGCAGGCTTCGCAGCTCATCGGCAGCCTGACCGCGCTCGGCACCGGCCATGCTCTCCAGCGCCACCTCGATACGGACTCGCCAGGATGCCTCCTGACGGATCCGGGCCCGCTCCCCCTCCATCGGGTCGGCGGCTTCCATCGCGATGGCAGTCTGATCCAAGCGCTCCAGCTCCGCTTGCTCGCGCTGCGTGTCACCCCGCCCGAACCACCGCGCCACCGCCTGCCGCAACCCGGCCCACGTATCCGTCCCCGCGGCTGTCACCACCGCCGTGCCGCCAGACGCGGCCAGCGCGATCAAAGCCTGATCGAGCATCCCTGCCCTCCCCCGGTCGCAGATGCTGTTCTGACGGTAGCGCCGCAAGGAGCAGCCCACCATGCCCGGCGGCGCGGTCAGATCCTTTGCTCGCACCAGCCGGGCACATCGGGATCGCCCCCATACGTCACCTCGAGCACGCATATGTCGACGCTCTTAACCACCACCGCGAACTCGCACCGGGCCGAACTTGGCAGTTGAGACGCCGCACGCCGTATGCGTGCCCGTCTTCCGCATGGATATCACGCCGGTTCCCCGGACGCGGACGCCTGCGCGCCCTCCCCCACCCCCTCGCAAAGAATCGTTTGATGGAGAGCAAGTATTTTTTTGCGAGCTTCCTGGCCCACCTTCGGGCCCTTGTACGGCGTCGGCCGGCTCATACGGGCACTCCCCAGCGGGCCGTACGGCCCGGCGTTTCGTGGGACGGGTGACGGCGGCGCAAGATCTCGTACGTGGTCGCCTGGCCGTAATCCCCGTCCTGCTTGGCCTTCTCGCGCAACGCGGTGTACTCCCTGCACTTCGCACAGTCTTGGGTTCCAGCGGTCACTCCCCGCGCCATCAACGACCTCACCGACGCGTCCCCCGCTCCAGATGCTTACGGATCGCCTTGGCCAGAGCCTCCGCGCGCTGCTCCAACTCCTTGAGAGTGGGGCGCGGCCCGGAACCCCCTGCGGCTCCTGCGGAGGTGTCTCCGCGCCCCGGCCGACCGCGCTCGCACGCCCTTTCAGTGCCCACTCCGCGAGGGTGCGTACACCCGCACGAAGTAGCTCTCGAACGTTTTTGTGGTTGGTGGCGACAGAAACACTCATGCGTTTCGGCCCGGTAATGACAGTGGCCATTTAACTGCCTCCCATCACTGAGAAGTTGCTGGGCAGACGGGTGTTTCGGGCGTAGAGATCGGCTGGCATCAGCCGCCGCCCCGACCCGGCCCTCGGTGCCTCAACTACTTTCTGTACCTACATAAGTATCTGCAAGTGAAACTGCCGCTATCGTGAAAGTGGCACATGCCTCTGCGCCAACGGAGGCTGTCGCCAAGGGAACAGGAGATGGCAGACTCGGTACGGCAGCGTGCCGAGGCCGTACAGGGGCACGTGGAGGGAACAGAGATGGCAGCACGACGAGGTGCTACGTTCCGCCGCCGGGAACTCGGCAAAGAGCTTCGCCGCCTACGAGAGAAGAACGGCCTCACCATCCTGGAGGCGGCCGAAGGGCTCGGGTTCTCCGACGCCAAGCTCAGCCGGGTGGAGACAGGCCTCAACGGGTTACCGCGTGTAGCGGACATGGAGAAGCTGCTTGACCGCTACGGTGTCACCGACATCGATGACCGTGAATCTCTGCTGACCCTCCACCGCGAGTCGCTCACGAGTGACTGGTGGAGGCCGTACCGCAGCGTGATGCCGTCGGGCTTGCACACGTACGTCGGGCTAGAGATGGACGCTCGCGCGATGCGTTCTTGGCAGGCAACCGTCGTCTTCGGGCTACTGCAGGCGGAAAGCTACACACGGGCTCTGTTCATGACCGCCAAGCCTGTTGACGAGACGACGACGGAGTTCGTGGAACACAACACGCGCGTACGCATGGAGCGGAGAGAGATCATCACGCGGGAAGAGAACCCGGTAGAACTCCGGGTCATTCTCGATGAGTCGGCACTTCGCCGCGTCGTCGGCGACCCAGAGGTCATGCGGGAGCAGTACGAGACCATCGCCGAACTCTGCCAGCTCGACAACGTGACCGTCCAAGTGCTGCCGCTATCCCTGGCCACGTACCGGGCAACCGACAATTTCATCGTCCTTGACTTCGACGGTGGCGTGGACTCGGTTGTCGGACTCGAGTACAGCAGCGTGAGCTTCACTGACAAGAAAAGCGAGGTGTGGAAGTACAACCGCCGCTTCGATGCCATGCGCGAGGGCGCCCTGCCTCCCACAGAAACTCCCCGTTTCCTCAGGGAACTAGCACGAGAGTTGGGTTAGTCATGAATGTCCACATATCTGAAGGCGCCTGGTTCAAGTCCTCCTACAGCACGCAGGAGGCTGGCGCCTGCGTAGAGATCGCAAACCTGACCACCGCAGTCGGCGTCCGCGACTCAAAGAACAAGACCGGCCCCACCCTCCTCATACCCGCCACCGCGTGGACCGCATTCGTGAGCGGGGTGCGTACCGGCCGTCTCTGACGGCCCAGCCCACGATGGGCGGCCCCCGCCGCGGTCACCCCTGGCGCGCGCCGCCCATCATCGCTCACGGCCTGGGCACAGACTGACCACGTCACACTGCAGGATCGCCTGGTAGGGCTCCCCTTCGAACTCCGCAGCACGCGCATGACCGACATCCGGCAGGAACCGCCACTGCGAGGGTTTGATATGCCTCGTCCGGTTCGCCTTCTCCACGTGGGCGTTCAGTGTCCGAGCCTGAGGGTCGTTCGTCTCGACCAGAACCTCGTCCGCTTCGAGAGGGAAATGATCGTGCAGCAAGCACAGGCCGAAGCGGTCGATATTTCCGTGTCTCTTGAGTACCGCGATCAGGTCCCGTACGAATTCTGCGTCCTGCGGCCCCAAACCCTCGGCTTCCTCAAATCGGGGAAGCACGGACCTTTGCGTGGTCGCCTTTTCGCTGGGCATAGTCTTCTCCTACAGATCAGCCTATGGACCCCCGGTAGATCGTAAGCCGCTGCGCACCGCCCCGCAATCCAGGGCAGTCCGTTCGGGGCACGACCAACAGGGTTGAACGTCTGCTTCCTGCTGCGCGTCTGCCGTCTCTGCTCCTCCCCTCATGAGTAGGAGTGGAGGATGATGGCAATCCGGTGGTGGCGCTGGCTGGCGCCGTTGATCGTGGTGGTGGGGTGGTGGGCATGGTGGCCGACAGAGGCGCAGGCAACTGCCCAGAAGGGCTGCTATGCGGGGTCCATCAGCAAAAAACCCAGCGTTGATGCCATCATCCAGTTCGCCCATCATCATCAGACGTTCGTCCAGGCGCATGCGATCACGACGGTCAAAGTGCCCATGGCGTGGCGCCTCGCGGATTCGCTGACGCTGAGCAATGAATCCGACGACTACCGACGGGCGATGCGCTGCCTGCTGCGCGGAGACAAATCGTTCCCATCCCCCCGGCCGGAGGAATGGCGCCTCGCCAGGCCTCGGGTAAGAGCCAATGACCACTGGGTGACGGTTCACTATGAGGCATATGCCTGGATCAATAGATTCGGGCCGACCCGGCTCGGTCCCTGGTGCATCGAGGCCCGCAAAGGAAGCGACACCTGGCAAGTCACCCTACAGAAAAAGCTGCCGACAGCGTTGAAGAAGGCGCGTTGGACAAACGTTGAAATCAAGCTGGGCGGCCTCAGCGTTCGCAATGCATATCCGCAGGCATTGGCCGCTACCGAAAAGTCTCGGTCCTGGGCCTGGAAAGACCTGCCGCGGCGGGGTTTGTCGGTCAGCCTGGCTCCGCCCTGGCACGCTTCGTTCGCGCTGGAAAGCGCCAAACGGCCCTTCTGGAGCAGACTGGGCATCGGCCTGTGGTGGGTGTGCGGCTCGGCGGTGTTCGCGCTGGCGGTGCTCCCTACCCGCACGCGCTCGTCGGTCCGACCGAGATGGCTGGTGTGGTGCCGACAGTTGCCCGGGCGGCTGGCCCGCGTGGTGGGCGTGGGCCCCAGGACGACGAGCTTGCGGTGCACCCAGCCGCGCGCGACCACCCCACCCGAGCCGTCGCGGCCACGCGCGCGACGGCCACGGTGGTGGACGCGCGAAGCCGACAAAGACGTCAGAGACCACCCGACGCCGACGGCCCTGCTGTGGTGGGCCGGGCTCAGCGCGGGGCTTGGCCTGGCCCTCGCACTGCTCTACCCGGAACTCCGCTCATTCACCGTGTGGCAGAGCTTCCTCGGCATCGCGGCAAGCGTGGCCCTTATCGTCGGCGCTCGCCCATGGTGTGCCATCCCGTTGTCCGATGCTCCACAGGCCGGGCCGGAAAATCCTGCCCGGCACAGTCGGACGCTAGCCCATGGCACCATCCTGACTTCGGCAGCGATGGCCGCGCTCGGACTGCTGGTGGTTGTGGCCCCCCAACGCTTCCACCTACCCCGGCACATGGCACCACCCGACTCCGGTGCCGTCGGGCAGATGGTCCTTCAGCTGGTCATGGTGTGGGTGTGGCTGGCCGCCATGGCCGCTTGGGCATGGCGGTTCGCCGGGGAAGGCGGGCTGGTCCCCAGAGCCTGGAGGGACACCTGGAACAGGGCGCCCGGACGCTCTCTGGGAGTCGTCGGCGCGCTTCTGAGCGTGGTCGCGGTGCTGATGCTGGTCTCGTACTGGCGGTCCGCCGACGTCAATTGGCGACGTGCCACCTGGCTCAGTTCCGAGCACGACCACAGGTACCGCGCCGCACACGCCAAGTACCTCCGGGACACTCTGGTGAGCTTCGGACCGACCGGGCTTCAGTGGGCTTACGTCTACACGTGGGTGCTGACGGACATCGCTCTCGTGGCGCTGCTGAATGCCCGCGCGAAGGCCGCGCAGCAAAAGGCCGACCGCTCCGTGGAGCAGGTCTCCCTGGGGCCTTCTCAGAACGACATGCGGCTGACCTCGCTTGTCTTCGCCATTGTCGTGGCGACCAGGCAGTCGCTCTTCGCGGGCTCCTCCCTGCTGCTCGTCGTCTGGCTCCTGCTGAACATCGCCGCTCTCTACGCCGTACGGGCAGCAGGTCGCCGATATTCGGTGCTGAGTCAAGCGGGAGGAGACTTTCTCACCCAGGCGTTGGGGACCGCGCAAGGCCGTGCCGACATGCTGGAGAAAGCCCACGAGTACCGCAACGTGCACAGCCAACTGCGCCTGGTGGACCAGGGTCACGCGGAAAAGGGGACCACCAGGGAGATGCTGGAGGACCGGCTGCGTCGGCTGCGGCATTGGCGGCCCGCCGGCTGCGACCGCGACTGTCTGCCCGACCAGGTGTCCGTCATGGACGTGGCCCTGAGCTGGGGACCGCATGACAGCTGGTGGGACAACGCACGGCATGCGGCACGCCTGGCGTTCCTCTTCGGGATTCCGGCCAGTGGCGCCATCGTGTGGGCCACATACCTCAAAGGTGCCAAGCAGCTCATGCAGACGAACGCCAACACCACGGCGCTGCCCGAGATCGTGGCGAGGTTCCTCACCTGGCAGATCGCATGGGCCGGTGCGGGCCTTGTGCTGGGTGCCCTGTGGCGCATGCTGCCGGGGCGCCGCGGCCCCGCGCGCGCGTTGAGCCTGACGGTTGCCTACGCCATTCCCATCGGCGTGGGCGGCGTGGTCAACCGCATCACCGACACGGAGCTGGGCAACGCGATCCTCAGCGCATCGCTCATGCTCATTGTCTTGACGCTGACGAGCATCGCGATGGATGCGGCGACTTTCAGCAGCGAGAGACAACTCTGGCCGACTCGATTCAGCCTTCTGCTGTCGATCTACCAGATGCGAGCGCTCTCCGTACAGCTCGCCTACCTCGTTGCCCAGCTGGCGGCCGCGGCAGGAATCTGGAAGGTGCTCGCGGGCGGGGTGCTCAACCCGCATTAGGCGCCGGACCGTCCAGGCTCGCGCTAGCGCGAGCCTGTGCCCGAGTCGGTGGAGTCGGCCTTGATGGCCGGCTTGGTGTCGGTGACCGCGGTGTCGGCCTTGCGCGGAGCCGGGGCGGCGGAAGCGTCGTCGTTGCTGATGGCGGCGGTCAGGGCCAGGGCGGATGCGGCGACCACCGTGGCGACCGTGGTACGGACGGCGCGGGTGCGGCGGAAGGCGGTGGCGTTCATGGTGAGTTCCCCCGGAACGTCGGTGACCGGCTGGCTCGAAGCCGGTCTTGCTCGGTACGGCCATGAGCTTTCCGCGCTTCGCTGCCGCCTCGCTAACGTCCCGCTAACGACGGCCGCCGACGGCGACGCCGCGTCCGGTCGGTCACCCCGGCCGCGAGCGCAGGTGCGTCTTGAGCACCTTCCCGCTCGCGTTCCGCGGCAGCTCCACCAGGAACTCCACCTGCCTGGGCACCTTGTAGTTGGCCATCTCCCGCCGTGACCAGGCGATCAGATCGTCCGCCGTCAGCGTCGCCCCCGCGCGCCGCACCGCGTACGCCTTCCCCACCTCGCCGAGCCGCGGATCCGGGATGCCGATGACCGCGACATCGGCGATATCGGGGTGACGGGCTATCAGCTGCTCGATCTCGGCCGGGTACGCGTTGAAGCCGCCCACGACGAACATGTCCTTGATGCGGTCGGTGATCCGCAGATTGCCGTCGGGGTCCATGACGCCGACATCGCCCGTGCGCAGCCAGCCGTCCGGGGTGATGGCCCGGGCGGTGGCGACGGGGTCCTCGAAGTAGCCGCGGGTGATGTGGTAGCCGCGGACCCAGACCTCGCCCGGCTGCCCCGGCGGGAGCTCCGCGCCGCCGGGACGGGCGACCTTGACCTCGGTGCCGGGGATGGCGCGGCCGGAGGTGGCGGAGACGATCTCGGGCGGGTCGCCGCGGCGGCACATGGTGACGGTGCCGGAGGCCTCGCTGAGGCCGTAGGCGGTCAGGACGGTGGCGACGCGGAGTTCGCTGCGGAGCCGTTCGACCAGTTCCAGGGGGACGACGGCGGCGCCTGTGATGACCAGGCGCAGGGTGGACAGGTCGTGCGCGGCGCGGGCCGGGTGGTCGAGGAGGGACTGGTACAGGGTGGGCGGGCCGGGGAGGACGGTGATGCGCTCGGCGGCGATGTTGGCGAGGGCGGTTTCCACGTTGAAGACGGGCTGCGGGACCATCGTCGCGCCGCGCGTCAGACAGGCGATGATGCCCGCCTTGTAACCGAAGGTGTGGAAGAACGGGTTGACGATGAGGTAGCGGTCGCCCTCCGTGAGGCCCGTGACCTCGCTCCAGGTGGTGTAGACGCGCACCGTCTGGGCGTGGGTGATCACGACGCCCTTGGGGTTGCCGGTGGTGCCCGAGGTGAAGGTGATGTCGGAGGGGTCGCCGGGGCGTACGGCGGCGGCTCGGGCGCGTACCGCCTCGGAGGAGATGCGCTCGCCCGCCGCCAGGAAGTCCTTCCAGGCGCGGAAGTCGGCGGGGGCGTCGTCGGCCAGGACGACCACTTCGCACAGGTACGGCAGGCCGGGCAGCGGGCCGCGGCCCGGCCCCTCGCCCGCCGCGCGGCGCAGCGAGGCCACGTACGAGGTGCCGAGGAAGGTGCCGGTGACGAAGAGGTGGGTGGCGCGGGTGCGCCGTAGGACGTACGCCGCCTCCGCGCCCTTGAAGCGGGTGTTGACGGGGACGAGCACCCCGCCCGCCGTGACCGCGCCGAGCGCCGCGACGATCCAGTCGAGGGTGTTGGGCGCCCAGATCGCGATCCGGTCGCCCGCCTCGACGCCCGAGGCGAGGCACGCCGCCGCGGCCCGCTCCACGCGCTCGCCGAGCTCCGCGTACGAGATCCGGGTGCGGCCCTCGACGACCGCCTCGGTGTCGCCGCAACGCTCCACCGCCGCCCGTACCAGCGCCGGGATGGTCTCGCGCATCGGGTCGCCTCCCGTATCTGCGCCACGAGTAGCTGACTGTCCGTCAGATTAGCGGTAGCCTTCCCCGCTGTCAGCACCGGTGAACGCGACCACGGAGGTGGCGATGGGGGCGACCTTGAAAGACGCGACTGCGATAGCCGGCATCGGCCAGACCTCCTTCGCCAAACGCCTCCCCGAGTCCGAGAAGGCCCTGGCCTGCCGGGCGATCCTCGCCGCGCTCGACGACGCGGGCCTTGCCCCCTCCGAGGTGGACGCCTTCGCCTCGTACACCATGGAGGAGACGGACGAGGTCGAGGTCGCCAAGGCCATCGGCGCCGGGGATGTGACCTTCTTCAGCAAGGTCGGCTACGGCGGGGGCGGCTCCTGCGCGACCGTCGCGCACCTGGCCGCCGCGATCGCCACCGGCCAGGCGAGCGTCGGGGTGGCCTGGCGCTCGCGTAAACGCGGCAGCGGCCCGCGGCCGTGGACGAACACCCGCGCACAGCTGCCGACCCCCGCGCAGTGGACCCGGCCGTACGGGCTGCTGCGGCCCGCCGACGAGATCGGCCTGCTGGCCCGCCGCTATATGCATGAGTACGGCGCCACCCGCGACCACTTCTTCAACGTCGCGCTGGCCTGCCGCAACCGGGCCAACCAGAACCCGGCCGCGATGATGTACGAGCGGCCGCTGACCCGGGAGATGTATATGACGGCCCGCTGGATCAGCGAGCCGCTGTGCCTGTTCGACAACTGCCTGGAGACCGACGGCGCGCTGGCCTGCGTGATCGTCTCCGCCGAGCGGGCCCGCGACTGCCGGCGCCCGCCCGTGTACATCCACTCCGTGGCCCAGGGGCTGCCCGCCCAGCACCACGGGATGGTCAACTACTGGAACGACGACCCGCTCACCGGGCCCGCCTGGACCGCCGCCCGCCAGCTGTGGAAGTCGGCCGACCTCGGGCCGCAGGACGTGGACGTGGCCCAGATCTACGACGCCTTCACCCCGCTGATCCCGCTGTCGCTGGAGGGCTACGGCTTCTGCGCGCGCGGCGAGGGGGCCGCGTTCACCGAGGGGGGCGCGCTGGAGATCGGCGGGCGGCTGCCGCTCAACACCGGCGGGGGCGGCCTCAGCGAGGCGTACGTGCACGGCTTCAACCTCATCACCGAGGGGGTCAGACAGCTGCGCGGGACCAGCACCGCGCAGGTGCCGGACGCCGCGACCTGCCTGGTCACGGCGGGTGAGGGGGTACCCACCTCCGCTCTGCTGCTGAGGAGTTGATCGAGGAGATGACACAGTCCGGTATCCGGGACGGCTCCGGTGGCGCGGAGGAAGACGGGCGCGCGGACGGGCTGCTCGCGCCCGTGGCCGACGACGACGGGGCGCCCTTCTTCGACTACGCGGCGCGCGGCGAGCTACGCGTCCAGACCTGCGCCGACTGCGCCGAGCCCCGCTTCCCGCCCCGCCCCTGCTGTCCGCACTGCCAGTCCTTCGAAAGCGAGTGGATCCGGACCAGCGGCCGTGGCCGGATCTGGTCGTACGTCGTCCCGCATCCGCCGCTGCTGCCCGCGTACGCCGCCCAGGCGCCGTACAACGTGATCCTCGTTGAGCTCGTGGACGCCCCGCGCATCCGGCTGGTGGGCAATCTGGTCGCGGCCGCCGACGCCGCGCTCGACTCGGTCGACCCGGCGCGGATCCGCATCAACGCCCCGGTGCGGGCGGTCTTCCACCAGGCGGCGGGCGGTGTCGCGGTGGTGCGCTGGGTCCTGGAGCGGCCATGACGGTGCGTATGGAGGTCAGGGACGGCGGCGTCGCGGTCGTCACGCTCGACCGGCCCGAGCGGCACAACGCCATCGACCTGGAGACGGCCGCGGAGCTGACAGCCGTCTGGCGGGGCTTCCGGATGGACGATTCGGTGCGGGCCGTGGTGCTCACCGGGGCGGGCGACCAGGCGTTCTGCACCGGCCTCGACCGCGCGGTGCGGGTGCCACAGCCCTCGTCGCCGTACTCGGTCGACGATCCGCTGGTGAGCATCGGCCCGAAGGCGAACGACCTGTGGAAGCCGGTCGTCGCCGCGGTGGGCGGAATGGCCTGCGGCGGGGCGTTCTATCTGCTGGGCGAGGCGGAGTTCATCGTCGCCGCCGAGCACGCCACGTTCTTCGACCCGCACACCAGCTACGGCATGGTCAGCGCCTACGAGGCGGTCTACATGGCGCAGCGGATGCCCGTCGGTGAGGTCGCGCGGATGGCGCTGATGGGCACCGCGGAACGCCTCACGGCCCGGCGGGCCCATGAGATCGGCCTGGTGAGCGAGGTGACCCCGGCCGGCGCCGACCCGGTCGCCGCCGCCTTGCGCGCGGCCGCCGTCATCGCGTCGTATCCGTCAGCGGCGGTGCAGGGGACGGTACGGGCGGTGTGGGCGGCCAAGGAGGCGGCGCTGACTCAGGCGCTGGCGCACGCCCCGCAGTTGGTCGTGCTGGGGAATCTGCCACCGGAGCGCCAGGCCGGGCTTTTCGCGGCCCGGACTCCGGGATTCCGTACGCGCTGAGGGGCGTCGGCCGGGGTACGTTTTCTCAGTTCGCTCGGCTCGCGCAGTTCGGCTCGCGCAGTTCGCTCAGTTCGGCACCTTGATCACCGAGTCGACGGTGCAGGTGAAGGACGTCTGCTCGGTGAGGTAGCGGTAGGCGGTGGCGGTGACCGTCTGGGAGCTGCCGCTCGCTACGTAGACGGACTGGTAGTCGGTGCCGAGCTGGCTGGAGCTGGAGGAGTCGGCCCACTTGACGCTGATCGAGTAACGCATGGCCTGCGTCTCGGGGTTCCTGACACTGAGCGTGTACTGGAACTCGTGCGTGGACTCGTCGTAGTCGCAACCGCTGGCGGAGACGTCGTACCGGCCGTCCGAGTTGTAGGTGGGCGACGGGGAGTCGCTGTAGCTGTACGAGGGCGACGGGGTGTACGACGGCAGGTCGGAGGGGGTGTACGACGGGAGGCCCGACGGCAGATCCGTGGGCAGGTCGGTGGGCAGATCGGTCGGGAGGCCGCTGGGGCTGGACAGCGGCTCGCTGCCGCCGCTGCCGCCGCCGGAGACGAAGCCGCCGGACCCGCTGCTGTGCCTGCCCTTCTTGCCGCAGCCGGTCAGGGCCAGCAGCCCGATCGCGGTGACGGCGACAAGGCGCATGGAGCGGCGATGCATGAATTACCCCCGTTGGAAAGACACATTCAGGCCGACACCGGGCCATTGACGAGTACACGCCACCCTAGTGAAGGCGACTCCCTACCCCAAAGTCACTTCAGGAAGGGTTCCGTCCCGGCCGACCTGGCCCGCCCCGGCCCGTTCAGTCGACGGAGACGACCTCACACGTCACTACGGTTCCCACAACCCCAGGATCATCCAGAGGAACTTTCACGGTCTTCGTCTGCTTCGCGGCGAAGCGCGCGTGCGCGCTGCCCGAGGTCACCTTCGAGTCCTTGTCGCGGAAGTCCATGGTGACGACGTACGTCTGGGACCTGTCGGTCTGGTTGGTCACCTTCACGATCGCGGCCGGCTCGCCGTTCTTGTCCTTGCCGGCGCACTTGACGACGGCCACGGCCGGCGCAAGCTCCCCCGGCTTGGAGGAGGAGCCGGACGACGAACCGCTGCTCGACGAGGAGTCGTTGTCGTCGTAGCGGTCGTGGTAGCGGTAGCCACCGGAACCCGAACCGGAGGAGCCGGAGGAGCCGGAGGAGCCGGAGGAGCCGGAGGAGCCGGAGGAGCCGGAGGAGCCGGAGGAGCCGGAGGAGCCGGAGTCCGAGTCGTAGTCGTCGGAGCCGGAGTCGGAGTCGGAGTCGGAGTAGCCGCCGGAACCGGAACTGGAGCTGGAGCTGGAGTGGCTCGAGTTGGAGCTGGAGCAGCCACCCCCGCCGCCCGAGCCGTGCCGCCCGTGCCCACGGCTCTTGAAGCCGGTCAACGCCACCAGCACCACCGCGAGTACGGCCGTCAGCCGCAGACCACGCCGCATCATGTGTTCAGCCCCCGATTCCCCGTCGACCTTCCCGGCCCCCACCGGGTCCGGGCAGCGCCCGCCACCGTAGCAGGAGCTGTCAGGTACACGACGGACTACCCTGGCCTACCCCTGGCGCGCCGACGCCCGCGACTGGCCGGTGCCCTTGACCGCGTCCAGCGCGTAGACACAGCGGTCCTTGCTGCACGCGTACACCACGCCGCCCGCGGCCACCGGCGAGCCCGTGATCTCGCCGCCCGTCGCGAGCTTCCACCGCAGCTGTCCGCCCGCCGCGTCCACCGTGTAGAGGCAGTGGTCGGCCGAGCCGAAGTGGACCCGGCCGTCCGCGACGACCGGGGAGCCGATGACCTCGCCGCCCGCCGCGAAGCGCCACTTGGGCGTGCCGGTGACCGCGTCCAGCGTGTACAGCGCGGAGCCGCTGCCCAGATGCACCGACCCGTCCGCCACCAGCACCGGCTCGATCGACTGACGCGCCTCGGTGGCGATCCGCCAGCGGTCGCGGCCGTTCGCCGCGTCCAGGGCGTAGACCGTGCCGAGGTAGTCGGCGATGTACACGCCGCCGCCCGTCACCGCGGGCCCCGGCGCGTACGCGGGGGCGCACAGGAAGACGGCGGGCGCCTCGAAGCGCCACCGCACCTCCCCGCGCTCGATGTCGATCGCCAGCACGCGCGTGCCCGCCGCCACGTACACACACCCGTCAGGGGCCGACAGCAGCCGCACCGGGACCCCGCCGCAGGACGCCGCGTCGCCGATCGGGTACGACCAGCGCTCCACGCCCGTACGTGCCTCCAGGGCGCGCAGCCGCGCGTCCGCCCAGACGAAGACCGTGCCGTCGTAAATGGCCGGCCCGGACTCGGGCGTCTCGAAGTCGGTCTGGGCGCCCTGCATCTCCCACAGCAGCTCGCCGTTCGCGGCCTCCCATGCCTGGACGCCGCCGCCGCGGGTGCCGGTCACCACCGTGCCGCGGTCGACCTTGAGGGAGTAGACCCAGCCGTCCGTGGACAGCCGCCACCGCTCGGCGCCGTCCTCCGCGTCCAGCGCGTACAGCGTCGGGCCGTCCGAGGCGTGGATCCGGCCGTTCGAGACGGCCATGGCCCAGGCCACGTCGCGGGTCTTGAACTGGCGCCGCCCCGTGGCCACGTCCAGCGCGTGGACCTCGAAGGACGTCACGTACAGCAGCTCGCCCGCGACGGCCGGGGTGCCCCATACGTCGTTCGACATACGGAACCGCCAGGGGCGCCAGCGGCCGTGCGCCCCGCCCCCGCCAGGGGCCTCGGAGGCGTCCGGGGAGGGGGCGGAGGTGGGCGGGGACGACGGTGGCGGAACGGCGCCGGTCACGATGCCGCCCTCGCCTCCGTTCCCGCCGCCGGTCAGGCCGCTCGGCGGGCGCACCCAGCCGGTGGCGGGGCCCGTCTCGTGCTGCGGCTGCGGCTCGCGCCCGTCGGTGGCCCGGCGGCCGGGGCCGATGGGCACCTTGGAGCCGGGCAGCCGGACCGACGCGTCGGCTCCGATGGGTGCCGGGCCCGTGGCACCCGCGGGATGCCCCGTAGGACCTGTCGGGCCGGCGGCTACGCCGGGGCCGGTGGGGCCCCCGGGGCCGGTGGGGCCTTGGACGGAGGGCGGCGCGGCCGGGGAGCCCGACGGGCCCGCCGCCGCGGGCGCGGCGTGGCGCCCGGGGCCGATGGCGCTCATCGGGCCCGGCGGATGCGGCGGATGCACCGGGTTCCCCATATCGGTGCGCAGCCCGCCGCGCGGGTCGCCCGTGGGCATGGGCTCCCAGCCGGAAGCGCCGGCGGGCGCGCTGTGCCGTCCGCGCCCCGCGCCCGGGCCGTGCGCCGAGTCGTACCCCGGACCGGGCGTCGGCGGGCGCTCCGGCGGCAGCGGCGCGGACGGCCGGTTCGCACCGCCACCGCCACGCCCACCGCCACCGCTCGCGCCACCGTCGCCGCCATGGCGGCCGTCCGCGCCCCGCGCGGGACGCGCGATCTGGTTCCGGCCGTTGCGCTTGCGTTCGATCAGGGCCACCGCGCCGGCCGGCAGCCAGGCCGAGGCCGTACCGCTGTCCTCGGCGTTGGAGGCGAACAGATGCGGGGCCAGTTGCGACTGCAGATCGGCCGGGGTGGGCCTGCGCTCGGGCTCCATCTGCATACAGGACTCGATGAGCGGCCGCAGTTCGTCCGGCAGACCGGTCAGATCCGGGCCCTCGCGCAGCAGCATGAACACGGTCTCGACGGGGTTCGCGCCATGGAACGGGGCGTGGCCGGTCGCCGCGAAGGTCAGCGTCGAGCCGAGCGAGAAGATGTCGCTCGCGCCCGTCACGCTGCGCGAGTCGCGCGCCTGCTCGGGCGACATATAGGCCGGGGTGCCCACGGCCACGTTGGTCATCGTCAGCCGGGTGTTCGAGACTCCGGACGCGATACCGAAGTCGATGACTCGCGGGCCGTCCTCGACGACCAGCACATTCGACGGTTTCAGATCCCGGTGGACCAGACCCGCGCCGTGGATGGACTGCAGCGCCTCGGCGACCCCGGCCGCCAGCCAGCGGACCGCCTGGGCCGGCATCGGCCCGCACTCATTGACTATCTCCTCGAGGGAGGGAGCCGGGACGTACGCGGTGGCCAGCCACGGCACCGCGGCCCGCGGATCGGCGTCCACGACGGCGGCCGTGTAGAAACCGCTGACCGCGCGCGCCGCCTCCACCTCGCGGGTGAAGCGGACACGGAACAGCTGGTCCTCGGCGAGCTCGGTCCGCACCGTTTTGATCGCGACCCGCCGGCCGGACGCCGAGCGGGCCAGATAAACCAGCCCCATACCGCCCGCGCCAAGCCGGCCGAGCACCTCGAACGGTCCGATACGCCTCGGATCGTGCTGCGTCAGCTGCTCCACCACTTGCCTGCCACCTCCCCGTGGGGCTTGAAAAAATACAGCCCCGCTGCAGCGTCTCACCGACAAACCAACCGGCGGCACGCAACCTGCATTCTCTCTGGCGAAGGCGGCGGTTGCGAACCCGGGGGCGATTTCGTCGTGTCACCTGGCGGCGCCCGGCCGACCTCCACTTTGCCGTACGCCGGGCTCCCTGCCCCGTTACGCTCCGCTTTCCGTGCGCGAAGACCCCGCCGCCGAGGTGTCGACGACGGCGAAATGCGCGCCCTGATTGTCCGCAAGCGCCACGAAACGCCCGTACGGCGTATCTTCGGGGTCATTGAGCAGGCGCCCGCCGAGCGCGTGCGCCCTCCGCGCGACTTCGTCACAATTCGCTACCACGAAGTAGGTGAGGAAGTGCGCGGGCATCTCGGCCGGAAATCTGTCGCCCATGACGGCGCGGGCACCGATCGCATGCCCGGGCTCCGCGGGCTTCCCGCGCGGCGTCCAGAACATGATGTCGGTCTCCTGCCGCCGCCCATCCACCCCTGCCCCTCCACTCGACTCCCTCTCCTCGCCCGGCCTCTTGCCCTCACCCGGCTGCCCGCCCAACTCCTTTTCCTTCCCCAGACGCACCGTCCCGTATCCGAAGACCGCCCGGTAAAAGGCGTCCACACGCTCCGGATCCCGGGTACGGAGCTCGATCCAGCCGTACGAGCCCGGGGTGCCGTGCTCCTCGAAACCGGGGTGGCTGCCCGCCTGCCAGACGCCGAAGACCGCGCCCCCGGGGTCCACGGCCGTCACCATGACGCCGAAGTCCCCGATCGGCATGGGCTCGGTGATCAGCTGACCACCGGCGGCGCGGATGCGCGCGGCGGTGGCGGCGGCGTCCTGGGCGGCGAAGTAGATGTTCCAGACGGTCGGCATCCGACCGTCCGGCTTGGGGGCGAGGGCGGCGACGTTCCGCCCGCCGTGGAACGCCTGGGTGTAGCGGCCGTAGTGCGGCTCGCCCGCCCCGAAGGTCCAGCCGAACAGCTCGCCGTAGAAGCGCTTGCCCGCCTCCAGATCGGGGAGCATCGCGTCCACCCAGCAGGGCACGCCTTCCGCGAATGCGGCCATGGTTCCGGTCCTCCCGCACGAATCGCACAAATGCCCCGCTACGCCACGCACAACGCCCTTTGCGTCATTCGCCACGCTAACGGTTCATCGCCGGTAAAGCCCGATTCGAGACGCGGGCACGGGGCTTGATTCGGGCGCATCCCCAGGGTCTACTTCAGGCCGCCCACCGATTCCCCCAGCCTGCACCGCCGTCGCTCTGTCCACCGAAGTTATCCACAGGCTGTTGATAATATGAATCACGCGAACGGGTTAGCCGTCCGCGGACGGCCGAGAAGCCGCCCAAAGGGGCCTCGATGACTCGTTGTCCCTGATCAGCGCGGCCTCAGGAGTCCCAAGCCGAGCACGGTCCCCATTTGCACGCAGCCGAATCGCGCTTCGATCACCCCTCGGTAAGCTGACGTCATGACAGGACAAGTACGCACCGTCGACGGGCGGGTCGCCGGTCGCCGTGGGCAGGCGACGCGGCAGAAGCTGCTCGACTGCCTCAGCGAGATGCTCAGCACATCCCCGTACCGAGACGTCAAGGTCATCGATGTCGCGCGCAAGGCCGGCACCTCGCCCGCGACGTTCTACCAGTACTTCCCCGATGTCGAGGGCGCCGTCCTCGAGATCGCGGAGGAGATGGCGAAGGAGGGCGCGGGCCTGACCGACTTGGTCGCCGGGCGCTCGTGGGCCGGAAAATCCGGTGCACAGGCCGCGGAAGAGCTCGTCGAGGGCTTCCTCTCCTTCTGGCGCAAACACGACGCCATCCTGCGGGTTGTCGATCTTGGCGCGGCGGAGGGGGACAAGCGGTTCTACAAGATCCGCATGAAGATCCTCAACGCCGTCACCAATTCCCTGACCGACGCCGTCAAGGAGCTCCAGGCGAAGGGCCGGTACGACAAGGACGTCAGCCCTGCGGCCGTCGCGGGCTCGATCGTCGCGATGCTGGCCGCGGTCGCCGCCCACCAGAAGGGCTTCCAGAGCTGGGGCGTCAAGCAGGCCGAGCTCAGGCCCGCCCTGACGCTTCTGATCCACCTCGGCATCACGGGCAAGAAGCCGCCCAAGTAGGCCGAGTAACACGCACCGCGCGCGTCGGCGCCGCGAGCGCCCGGGCCCCGACCCTTCGGGCCCGCCATCGCTCGCCCACCGCAGCGGGCCGGTCGGCTCCGGGGTCCCGCACGTCCTGTCACCCCCCACGGCGAACCCCGACCCACCGGCCCTGCGCGCCTGGCCCACCGGCCCTGCGCGCCCTGGCCCACCAGCCCTGCGCGCCGTGACCCACTGGCCTTACGCGCCGTGACCTACTGGCCTTACGCGCCGTCGGATCCGCCCCCGTCCCGTGTCGGCGTCACGCGGAACAGGCGGATCTGGCGCTCCACCCGCGCCTGGTACGTCGCGTAGGGCGGCCAGAAGCGGAGCGCCGCCGCCCAGGCAGCCTCCCGCTCCTCACCCGTCAGCAGCCGCGCCCGGACCGCGATGTCGCGGCCCTTCCAGCTGATCTCCGCGTCCGGATGGGCCAGCAGATTCGCGGTCCAGGCAGGGTGGCCGGGCCGGCCGAAGTTGCTGCCGATCAGCAGCCAGGTGCCGCCGTCCTCCGGCATACAGGCCAGCGGAGTGCGGCGCGGCAGACCGCTTCTCGCGCCCGTCGTCGTGAGGATCACGCCGGGCAGCATCCGGGCGCTGGGCAGCACCTTGCCGCGCGTCAGCCGGTGCACGGCGCGGTCGAGCACCGGGACGATATGCGGCGCGACCTTCGCGAAGGCTCGGCCCGACGACACCTTCTGGATCAGCCGGACTCCGTAGCCCGGACGCGCTGTGGGCGACTCCATCACACCGCCACCGCCTTCCGGGCCCGGTGCCCATCGGTGCTCGCGGTCGCGCTCGCGCTCGCCGCGTCCGGCTCCGCGAACAGCCCTTCCCGCTCAGCCGCGCGCGCCCGCAGCCGGTGCACCGGGCCGAAGAGCAGCTCGTCCGAGGCGGCCCGCTTGAAGTAGACGTGCGCGTCGTGTTCCCAGGTGAAGCCGACGCCGCCGTGCAACTGCACCGCCTCCCCCGCGGCCGTACGCTGCGCCTCCAACGCCTGCGCGAGCGCGAGCCCGCTCGCGACGGCCGCCCCTGCCTCGGCACCCGGGCCCGCCCCGGACTCGTGCGCCGCCGCGGACCGCCCCACGGCCCACGCCGCGTAGTACGCCGCCGACCGCGCCGCCTCGACCTTCACATACACCTCCGCCAGCCGGTGCTTGACCGCCTGGAACGACCCGATCGACCGGCCGAACTGCATCCGCGTCCGCACGTACTCGACCGTCCGCTCCAGCGCCGCGTCCGCCGCCCCCACCGCCTCGGCGGCGAGCGCGGCCGCCGCCGTCGTCCCCAGCCGCGCCAGCGCACCCACCACCTCCGCGCCCTCCACGCCCTCCGCGCCCAGCGGCTCGGCCGGTACGTCCCGCAGCTCGATCCGGCCCTGCGGCCGGGTCTCGTCCAGTGCGGTCAGCCTCGTCCGGACCAGGCCGGGCGCCCCCGCCCGGACGAGGAAGAGCAGCGTCCGGCCGCGCGTATAGCCGCCCGTGCGGGCGGCGACGAGCAGCAGCCCCGCGCTGTGCCCGTCGAGGACCTGGTCGACCTGCCCGTAAAGCCGCCAGCCCCCACCGTCCCCGCCGCTCCCACCGTCCCCAGTGCCCCGGCTCTCCCGGTGTCCCCGGCTCTCCCGGCTCTCCCTGCTCTCCCGGCTCTCCCGCGCCTGGACGCCCCCCGCGCGCCCGCCGCCCGCCCAGCCGCCGCCGTCCTCGTCCCCGCCCGTCAGGCCGAGCGCCCTGGCCAGCTCCCCGCCGGGCACGGCGAGCGACGCCGTGAGCTCGCCGTCCGCGATGCGCGGCAGCAGCTCGGCGCGCTGCGCGCCCGTCCCGAGCCGGTCGACGAGGGGCGCGGCAAGCACCGCGGTGGCCGTCAGCGGGGACGGGAGCAGCGCGCGCCCGGTCTCCTCGCAGGCGAGGGCCAGCTCGGTGGGCCCGCAGCCGACGCCCCCGGCCTCCCGGGGAAGAGCGAGGCCGGGCAGCCCGAGCTGCCGTGCGAGCAGCCGCCACAGCGCTTCGTCATGGCCCGGCGCGGTGCGGACCGCCGCCTTGACCTCGTCGGGGCCGCACCGCTCCCGCAGCAGTCTGCGCAGCGTACGGCGGATCTCGACCTGTTCATCGGTGAACGCGGCGTCCATCGCAAGCACCTCCGCTTCTGACGGTCCGTCATATTAGGGACGAGGTACACACTTTCCCACCCCTGCACACGGCCTCCCTCGCAATCAGCCCCCGCCCTCCCCTCCTCCAGCCCTGTCCCCGCCCTCGCATATCTGATGTACCGTCAGATCTATGCCAGCGAAGCCCGCAGCGAAAAGCAAGCGCGCCCGCAAGGTCGCCGTCGTCGGCGTCTCCCTCTCCGACTGCGGCCGCGTCGACAGCGCGACCCCCTACGCCCTCCACGCCCAGGCCGCCCGCCGCGCCCTCGCCGACTCCGGCCTGGACCGGTCGGCGGTCGACGGCCTCGCCTCGGCCGGGCTCGGCACGCTGGCCCCGGTCGAGGTCGCCGAGTATCTGGGCCTGCGCCCCACCTGGACCGACTCGACGTCCGTCGGCGGCTCCACCTGGGAGGTCATGGCGGCCCACGCGGCGGACGCCATCGCCGCGGGCCACGCACGCGCCGTCCTCCTGGTCTACGGCTCCACCGCCCGCGCCGACATCCGCGCGGGCCGCCGTACCTCCAACCTCTCCTTCGGGGCGCGCGGACCGCTCCAGTTCGAGGTCCCGTACGGCCACACCCTGGTCGCCAAGTACGCGATGGCCGCGCGCCGCCATATGCACCAGTACGGCACGACCCTCGAACAGCTCGCGGACATCGCCGTCCAGGCGCGCGCCAACGCCGCGCACAACCCGGACGCGATGTTCCGCGCCCCGATCACGGTGGACGAGGTGCTGAGCGGCCCGATGATCGCGGACCCCTTCACCAAGCTGCACTGCTGCATCCGCTCCGACGGCGGCTGCGCCGTGCTGCTCGCGGGCGAGGAGTACGTACCGGACACGGCGAAGCCTCCGGTGTGGGTGCTGGGTTCGGGCACCGCGATCTCCCACACCACCATGTCGGAGTGGGACGACTTCACCGTTTCGCCCGCCGCGCTCTCCGGGCGGCAGGCCTTCGAGCGGGCCGGGGTACGGCCGTCGGACATCGATGTGGCCGAGCTCTACGACGCGTTCACCTATATGACATTGGTGACCCTGGAGGATCTGGGCTTCTGCGCGAAGGGCGAGGGCGGGGCGTTCGCAGGCAAGGGGCGGCTGACGCTTACGGGCGACCTGCCGACGAACACGGACGGCGGCGGGCTCTCCGCCTGCCACCCCGGTATGCGTGGGCTGTTCCTGCTGGTGGAGGCCGTACGGCAGCTGCGGGGCGAGGCGGGCGAGCGGCAGGTCCGCAAGGTGGGCGGGCGGCTGCCGGAGCTGGCCGTGGCGTCGGGGACGGGCGGCTGGTTCTGCTCATCGGGGACGGTGGTGCTCGGGCGCGGCTGAGGCGCGCGAGAGGGCACCGGGCGCTCAGGGGACGGCGCGCGGGGGGACATCCCGCGCTCGGGGGACACCGTGCGCTCCCGCCCCTGCCTCCATGCCACCCTGCTCCTCGGGAACGAACGAGGAGGCAGGGAGCCCGATGGGTGGAACCGACAACGAGGCCGCCGAGGAAGCCGCCGAGGATTTCCGCGCACTGCTGCGCGGACTGCGCGTGCGCGACGGCGGCGAACTGCCTGCCTTCGACCCGGCGACGGCGCCCGAAGAACCGCTTCCGCTCTTCCGGCGCTGGCTGCGCGAGGCCGCCGAGGCGGGCGTACCGGGCCCGCACACCATGACGCTGGCCACCGCAGACGCGGACGGCCGCCCATCCCTACGTACGGTGATGCTGCACGACGCCGACGCACGCGGCTGGCACTTCGGCACGCACCGCACCAGCCGCAAGGGCCGCGAGCTGGCCGCCCACCCGTACGCGGCGCTGGGGTTCCACTGGACCGCGGTGGGCCGGCAGGTGCGCATCGGCGGGCGGGTCACGGCGGCCGACCCCGAGGAGAGCGCGGCGGATCTGCGCGGTCGCTCACCGGCGGCGCTGACCGCCGCGCTGGCGGGGGCCGGGCGGCAGAGCGAGGTCCTGGGTTCGTACGAGGAGCTGGAGCGGGCCTTCGACGCGGCACGGCAGCGGGTCGAGCGGGAGCCGGACGCGACGGCGCCGAGCTGGACGCTGTATGTCCTGGTCGCGGACGAGGTGGAGTTCTACCAGGAGGAAGAGCACCGCCGGCACGTACGGCTGCGCTACCGCCGCACGGACGAGGGCGAGGGCGAGGGTGGGGGTTGGCGGCGCGAGCTGCTGTGGCCGTGAGGGGCGGCGGCCGCCCAGGGCGGCCGCAGGCAGGCTCATCGCCGCTATCCGGTGCCCTCGGCGGGGCGGAAGACGGGGATCGCCGGGACGCCACCGTGCGAAGCGTCCCCGTCCCCGTCCGGGGCGCCCCCTTCCGGGGCGCGAAAGTCGACGCACAGGTCCATGCCCACCCGCAGATCCGGTCCGGCGCACCCGACCAGCTCGGTCATCATCCGTGGGCCCTCGGCGAGTTCGACGACGGCGGCGGTATAGGGGACACGCGCGCCGAACGGCGGGAGGTCGTTGCGGTGCACCACGGACCAGGTGTAGAGGGTCGCGCGGCCGCTCGCCCGCTCCCAGACAACGCTCTCGCTCCAGCACCAGGGGCAGAACTCGCGGGGGTAGTGGTGGGCTTGGCCGCAGTCCGTGCAGCGGCGGATCAGCAGTTGCCCCTGCGCGGCGGCGTCCCAGTAGGGGCGGGTGAAGTCGTCGATCTCCGGCAGGTCGAAGCGGGGCGCGCCCTCGGGGGGCGCGCTCACAGGAACAGCCCCCATGCCTCGTCCAGCGCCCAGGTCTGCCAGCTCATGCCGAGGAGGGCGACCAGGGAGATGAGCACCATCATGGAGTTCTGCCCCTGCTCGGCCCAGTCGTGGATCATCAGCACGAAGTAGAGCAGGTTCAGCAGCGCGCCGCCGATCAGGGCGATCGGGGTGAGGAAGCCCAGGACCAGGCCGAGGCCGATGGCCAGCTCGGCGTAGAGGACGACATACGCCATCAGCTTGGGGCGGGACCCGACGACGGCGCCGAATCCGCCGCGTACGAACGCCCAGCGGTGCTTGGCGGCGACGCCGGCCGCCCAGGTGATGCCGGTGTTCCGTTCCAGCCAGGCCTTCTTGTCCTTGTGCCGCCAGCTCTCCAGCCACCACAGGCCGAGCCCGATGCGGAGCACGGCGAGCCATTCGGGCCCGCTGAGCCAGATCGTACGCATCTCTCCCCCTCTCCGTCCGCCCCACCGGGCGCCCACCACGCAATCTGACGGTACGTCAGTTCAGCGGACACAAGCACGGGCGCGCAAGGGGTCGCGCAGCGGCCTGTGATCGATCCGCAACCGATTCGGAATAAATTTGTCGGAAACCTGTCAAATATCTGGCTACGCTCACGCCCATGGCCGACACCTTCCCCGAGCACTCCTCACCCGTGTACGTGATCGGCGCCGGCCCGGGCGGGCTCGCCACAGCGGCGGCCCTGCGCGAACGAGGCATCCGCGCGGTGGTCCTGGAGAAGTCGGGGGCGGTCGCCGCCTCCTGGCGCGCCCATTACGACCGGCTGCATCTGCACACCACGCGCCGCCTGTCCGCCCTCCCCGGGCTCGCGATCCCCCGCGCGTACGGGCGGTGGGTCGCCCGCGACGACGTGGTGCGCTATCTGGAGCAGTACGTCGAGCACCACCGGCTGGAGATCGTCACCGGGGTGGAGGTCTCACGGATCGACCGGGCCCCGGACGGCGAGGGCTGGGTGCTGCGGGCCACGGGTGGGCGGGCGCCCTCCTCGCCCGTCGTGGTCGTGGCCACCGGTTACAACCACACCCCGCGCGTGCCCGACTGGCCGGGCCGGAAGACCTATACCGGCGAGCTGCTGCACGCGAGCCGCTACCGCAACGCCCGCCCCTACGAGGGCCGGGACGTCCTGGTCGTCGGCATCGGCAACACGGGCGCCGAGATCGCGGTCGACCTCGTCGAGGGCGGCGCGGCCCGGGTGCGGCTCGCGGTGCGCACCGTGCCGCACATCCTGCGCCGCTCCACGGCGGGCTGGCCCGCACAGGCCACCGGCATCATGGTGCGGCGGCTGCCCACCACGCTGGTGGACCGGGCGGCGCGGGCGATGAACCGGCTCACCATGCCGGATCTCGCCGAGCACGGGCTGCCCTTGCCGGAGACCGGCCTGTACACCCGGGTGCGTCAAGGCGCCATCCCGGTGCAGGACGTCGGCCTCATCGACGCGGTCCAGGCCGGGAAGGTGGAGGTGGTGGCGGCGGTCGAGTCCTTCGAGGAGGACAAGGTGGCGCTGGCCGACGGCTCCCGCATCAGCCCCGACACCGTGGTCGCGGCGACCGGCTACCGGCGCGGCCTGGACGACCTCGTCGGCCACTTGGACGTGCTCGATGCGCGCGGCAAGCCGCTGGCCCACGGTCCGCGCACCGCCCCCTCGGCTCCGGGCCTGCACTTCACGGGCTATACGAACCCGATCAGCGGCATGTTCCGCGAACTCGCCATCGACGCGCGCAAAATCGCCAAGGCCATCGACCGCACATCGGCGTGATATCGCCGCTCCCGCCCGGCGTGACCCCTGGATCCGCCGGGCACCATCACCTCACCGCCTCAAGAGCGGCCCCGTCACCCTGCGTTTTGTCCGCGCACCCCCATTCCTGACATGGCGTCAGTTCCGTTAATCTGACTCCTGAGTAATCTGACTGGACGTCAGCTATCTGGCTTGTCGCCAACGAGCAGGAGTGGCGGATACCGATGCTTGGATCGACTCACGGCACCCTCACCACCAACTCCCGTCACGCCCGCGTCGCCGCCTGCGGCCGGCCTCCCGGCCCCGCCGTCCATGTCCACGGCAGATCCGCGGCCGCCGAGGACGTGGACGTCAGCGGCCGCCCGCTGCACTCCGCCGTCCCCGATCTGGACCGGTTCTTCCGCCCCGAGTCGGTGGCCGTCATCGGCGCCTCCGACGCCGAGGGCCGCCCCAACACCGGCATCACCCGGCAGCTGATCGCCTGGGCCGAGCGCGTCGGTGCGCGCCTGCACCCCGTGCACCCCTCCCGCTCCGCCGTTTTCGGCCTCCCCTGCGTCCCGTCCGTGGCCGATCTGCCCGAACCGGTCGACCTCGCCGTCCTCCTCGTCCGTGACCCCCTCCCGCTCGTCGATGAACTCGCCTCCGCCAAGGTCAAGTTCGCCGTCGCCTTCGCCTCCGGCTTCGCCGAGACCGGCGCTGAGGGCACCGCCGCCCAGGCCCGGCTGTCCGCCGCCGTTCGGCGCGGCGGACTGCGCCTCCTGGGCCCCAACACCAACCTCAACGCCTTCGAGGAGTTCCGCGAGGACCTGGAAGGCCCCGCGATCGCCCTCATCACCCAGTCCGGCCACCAGGGCCGCCCCGTCTTCACCCTCCAGGAGCTGGGCATCCGGCTCAGCCACTGGGCCCCCACCGGCAACGAGGCCGACCTGGAGACCGCCGACTTCATCTCCTACTTCGCCTCCCGGCCCGAGGTCGGCGCCATCGCGATGTATGTGGAAGGGCTCAAGGACGGGCGCAGCTTCCTGCTGGCCGCCGACCGCGCCGCCCGCGCCAAGGTGCCCGTCGTGGCCGTCAAGGTCGGCCGCACCGAGACCGGGGCCCGCACGGCCGCCTCCCACACCGGCAAGCTGACCGGCTCGGACGCGGTCGTGGACGCGGCCATGCGGCAGTTCGGCGTGATCCGGGTCGACGGCCTCGACGAGCTGCAGGACACGGCCGCGCTGCTCGCCCGCGCCCGGCCCCCGCGCGCCGAGGGCGTCGTGGTCTATTCGATCTCCGGGGGCACCGGCGCCCACTTCTCCGACCTCGCGACGGCCGCCGGGCTCCCGCTGCCCACACTCGGCGCCGAGAAGCAGGCCGAGCTCCACCAGTGGATTCCCGACGACCTCAGCGTCGCCAACCCGGTCGACAACGGCGGCCACCCCGTCGGCGACTGGCGCGGCCGGAAGATCATCGACGCCATCCTCGCCGACCCGTCCGTCGGCGTGCTGATCTGCCCGATCACCGGGCCGTTCCCACCCATGAGCGACAAGCTGGCGCAGGACCTGGTCGACGCGGCGGAAGAGACGGACAAGCTGGTGTGCGTGGTGTGGGGCTCGCCCGTCGGCACCGAGGCCGCCTACCGCACCACCCTGCTCGGCTCCTCGCGCGTCGCCACCTTCCGGACCTTCGCCAACTGCATCACCGCCGTCCGCGCCTATCTGGAACACCACCGCTTCACGGCCGGCTACCGCTCCCCCTTCGACGACGCCCCGCGCACCCCCTCCCCCTCGGCCCGCAAGGCCCAGGCGCTGCTGCGCCCGGGAGAGCAGCTGAGCGAGCACGCCGCGAAACAGCTGCTGCGGGCGTACGGCATCCGGGTGCCGCGCGAGCAGTTGGTGACCAGCGCGGCGGCGGCCGTCCGCGCCGCCGGTCTGGTCGGCTACCCCGTCGCCATGAAGGCCTCCGCGCCGCAGCTCGCCCACAAGACCGAACTGGGCCTGGTCAGGCTCGGACTCACCTCCGCGAGCCAGGTCCGCGACACCTATCGGGACCTGACCGACATCGCCCGCTACGAAGGCGTCGAACTGGACGGTGTGCTGGTCTGTCAGATGGTCGACCGCGGTGTGGAGATGGTCGTCGGCGTCACCCACGACAGCCTCTTCGGGCCGACCGTCACCGTGGGCATCGGCGGGGTGCTCGTCGAGGTGCTGCGGGACACGGCCGTACGCGTGCCGCCCTTCGGCGAGGACCAGGCGCGCGCGATGCTCACCGAGCTGCGCGGCCGCGCCCTGCTCGACGGCGTACGCGGTATGCCCCCCTGCGATGTGGACGCCCTGGTCGAGGTCGTCCTCCGCGTCCAGCGCATGGCCCTGGAGCTCGGCGACGACCTCGCCGAGCTCGACGTCAACCCCTTGATGGTGCTGCCGCGCGGCCAGGGCGCGGTGGCCCTCGACGCCCTGGCCGTGTGCCGCTGAGGCACCCGGCCCGCGCGCCCGGCCCTCCACCCGAGTCGTTGCCGTCACCTCGCCGCCGCCCACCCCGGCCACGGCCCCAGCCCAAGGGAATTCCCCCATGACTTCCTCCCCCGAAGAATCACCTGAATCCGTTGTACGGCACGCCACTGACAACGGCGTGGCGTGGATCACCCTCGACCGCCCGGCCGCGATGAACGCCATCACCCCTGACCAGCGCGAACGCCTGATTTCGCTGCTCGACGACGCCTCCGCCGACCCGGCGGTCGGGGCCGTGGTGATCACCGCCACCGGCAAGGGCTTCTGCGCCGGAGCCGATCTGCGCGGCGGCGCCCGCACGGGCGCCGGCGGGGACGAACGGGTCGCCGGCGATGTGGCCCGGCTGATCCGGCGCGGGGCGCAGCGGCTCATCGCCGCCGTGCTGGACTGCGAGAAGCCGGTCATCGCCGCCGTGAACGGGACCGCGGCCGGGCTCGGCGCCCATCTCGCCTTCGCCTGCGATCTGGTGATCGCCGCCGAGTCGGCCAGGTTCATCGAGGTCTTCGTACGCCGCGGGCTGGTCCCCGACGGCGGCGGCGCCTATCTCCTCCCTCGCCTGATCGGCCCGCAGCGGGCGAAGGAGCTGCTGTTCTTCGGCGATTCGCTGTCCGCCGCCGAGGCCGAGCGGATCGGCCTGGTCAACCGGGTCGTCCCGGACGGCGAGCTGGCCAAGACCGCCCGCGAGTGGGCCGAGCGCCTGGCCGCCGGCCCGACTCGCGCCATCGCCCTCACCAAGCAGCTGGTGAACGGCTCGCTGGAGGCCGATCGCCCGGCCGCGTTCGCCGCCGAGGCGGCGGCCCAGGAGATCAACATGACCACGGCGGACGCGCAGGAAGGCGTTCGCGCCTTCGCGGAGCGCCGCACACCCGAGTACCGGGGCCGCTGACTACCGGGGCCACTGACTACCGGGCCGCCGAAGGGAGCGGAGGGAAGCGAAAGGGCCTGTGAAGGGAGTCGACATGCCTTCGAAGGGCACCTTCCGGGACTTCCAATCTGACGTAGCATCAGATTCAATGGAATCATGATGGGACACGCCGGGATGGCAGCCACCGCGGTCCGCTATCTGCGCTCGGTCGGCTCGCCGACCGCCGCCGCGCGCCGCGACGACCCCCTGCCGCAGGCGGCCTCGGCGCCGCACCGGCCCGGCCGCCCCGCCCTGCGCGCCGTGCGCGCGGACGAACGTCTTCCGCTGGACCCGGCGGAGTTCCGGCGGGTGCTCGGCCATTTCGCGAGCGGCGTCACGGTCATCGCGGCGGTGGACGAGGAGGGCCCGGCCGGGTTCGCCTGCCAGTCCTTCTCCTCCCTCTCCCTCGACCCGCCGCTGATCGCCTTCATGGTCGCCCGTACGTCCACGACCTGGCCGCGCATCGCCCGCGCCGGGGCCTTCTGCGTCAACATCCTGGGGGCGGACCAGGGCGAGCTGTGCCGGGGCTTCGCGGTGAGCGCGTCCCGGCGGCCGGACAAGTTCGCCGGCGTCCAGCACCAGCCGGCCCCGGTGACCGGCTCGCCGCGGCTCGCGGACGTCCCCGCGTGGATCGACTGCACGGTCCACGCCGTGCACACCGGCGGCGACCACCTGGTGGTCGTGGGCCGCGTCCGCGCCCTCGGCACGGACGACCTCACCGCCCGCTCGGGCCCTCTCCTCTTCCACCGCGGCGAGTTCACCACCCTGGCACCGCACGGCCAGGACCGGGCTCAGCCCTAGGCCCTGTCCGGGCGACAGGACCTAGGCGATGCGGGGGACCTCCTCCCGCTCCCGCCGAATGACCAGGGCCATCAGCGCGGCCACCGCGCACAGCGCGCCCGCGCTGTACCAGACCATGTCGTACGACCCGAAGGTGTCCCGGGCCACGCCTCCGACGAAGGCGATCACCCCCGCGCCCACCTGGTGCGCGGCCAGCACCCATCCGAAGACGATCGCGCTGTCCTCGCCGTAGTGCTCGCGGCACAGCGCGATGGTGGGCGGCACGGTCGCGACCCAGTCGAGCCCGTAGAAGACGATGAAGAAGAGCATCGGGGGGTGCACGGAGTCCGACAGGAGCATCGGCAGAAACATCAGCGAGAGCCCGCGCAGCGCGTAGTAGACGGCGAGCAGCCGCCGCGCGTCGAACCGGTCGGTGAACCAGCCGGAGGCCACCGTGCCCACGATGTCGAAGATCCCGATGACCGCGAGCAGGCCGGCGGCGGCCGTCACGGGCATGCCGTGGTCGTGCGCGGCGGGCACGAAGTGCGTCTTGACCAGGCCGTTGGTGGAGGCGCCACAGATCGCGAAGGTCCCGGCCAGCAGCCAGAACGGGCCGGTGCGCGCGGCCGAGAGCAGTGCGGTGATCGCCCGGCGGGCCGCGCCGCGCTGCGGTGCGGGCTTGGGCGCGGGCGGCCCCTCGACCCCGTACGCGGCCAGCCCCACATCGGCTGGGTGATCGCGCAGCAGCAGCCAGACGAAGGGGACGACGGCGAACGCGACGACCGCCACCGTGACCGCGGCCGGGCGCCAGTGGTGGTACTCCACGATCCACGACAGGGCGGGCAGGAACACCAGCTGCCCGGACGCGCCTCCCGCCGTGAGGATGCCGGTGACCAGGCCGCGCCGCTCGACGAACCACCGGTTGGTGACCGTCGCGGCGAAGGCCAGCGCCATCGAGCCGCTGCCGAGGCCCACGAGGACGCCCCAGCACAGGACGAGCTGCCAGGCTTCGGTCATGAAGACCGTGAGCCCGGCCCCTACGGCGATCACCATAAGCGCGCAGGCGACGACCTTACGGATGCCGAAGCGGTCCATAAGGGCGGCGGCGAACGGCGCGGTGAGCCCATAGAGGGCGAGATTCACGGACACCGCGAAGCCGATCAGCCCCCGCGACCAGCCGAACTCCTCGTGCAGGGGGTCGATCAGCAGACCGGGGAGCGAGGCGAAGCCGGCCGCGCCGACGATCGTCACAAAGGTGACGGCGGCGACCCACCACGCACGGTGAATCCTCGGCCGCCGCCGGGCGGGAAGGGGTTGCTCGTCCTGACCCGGAGTCCCTGGGAGTTCGGTTGTCTGCGTCACCTGACCAGCATCAACGCTGCGATCGGCCCGTACGAGTGGCCCGAGGGACAGCATTCGTTAGGATCGGGCCACGAGATATGCGTTGGAGGCCCGTATGCCCTCATCCATGGACGCCGACAGCCGGCACCGGATCGCCGTGCTGGTCCTGCCCGGTGTGATCCCCTTCGAGCTGGGCATCCCCTTCAGGATCTTCGGCAAGGCCCGCTCCGCCGAGGGCGACCGCCTCTACGAGGTCTTCAGCTGCACTCCCGAGCCCGGCGAGGTGCCGACGGACGCCGACTTCCCGATCGTCGTCGAACGCGGCCCCGAGGCGCTGGCCGAAGCCGACACCATCGTCGTACCCACCAGCTACGAGATGGGGCAGGTCTATAAGGAGGGCACACTTGCCCCGGCGCTCGCCGCCGCCCTGCTCCACGCCCGGCCCGGTGTCCGCTGGATGTCCATCTGCACCGGCAGCTATGTGCTCGCGGCCGCCGGGCTGCTCGACGGCCGCCCCGCCACCACCCACTGGCGGAGCGCCGCCCACTTCCAGGCCCTCTTCCCCTCCATCGCGGTAGACCCTGACGTGCTCTTCGTGGACGACGGCGATGTGCTCACCTCCGCGGGCGTCGCCTCGGGCATCGACCTTTGCCTGCACGTCGTGCGGCGCGATCACGGTGCGGCCGTCGCCAACGAGGTCGCGCGGCGCAGCCTGGTGCCGCCGTACCGCGACGGCGGCCAGGCGCAGTACATCGAACGCCCGCTCCCCGAACCGCAGCAGGCGACCACGACGGCGGCGCGCGCCTGGGCGCTGAGCCGCCTGGAACGCCCGATCCCGCTGCGCGAGTGGGCCGACCAGGAGTCGATGAGCGTACGGACCTTCACCCGCCGCTTCCGCGAGGAGGTCGGGATCAGCCCCGGGCAGTGGCTCGTACAGCAGCGCGTGGAACGGGCCAGGCATCTGCTGGAGGGCACAGATCTGTCGGTGGACCAGGTGGCGCGGGACGCGGGCTTCGGCACGGCCGCATCGATGCGGCAGCACCTGCAGACGGCGCTCGGCGTCTCGCCCACGGCCTACCGGCGCACCTTCCGTGCCACGGCCGTCGGTGCCACGGCCGTCGGTGCCACGGCTGTCGGTGCCATGGCCGATGCCTCCGTCGGCGGGTAGTCCCACGGGCACCAACGCAGCGGTCAGAACGTAAGCACGGCCCGCGCCACCCGGCCTGCCCGCGCGTCGTCGGTGGCCTTGGGGAAGTCCTCGACGGGGTAGGTCTGGGTGACCAGTTCGTCCAGCAGCAGCCGGCCCTGGCGGTAGAAGTCCGCGTACAGGGCGATATCGCGCTGCGGCCGGGCCGAGCCGTAGCGGCAGCCCAGGATGGCCTTGTCCAGATACATGGAGGAGACAAGGAAGGACGCTTCGGCATCGGCGGGCGGCACGCCGAGCAGCACCGCCTGGCCGTGCCGGTCGAGCAGGTCCACGGCCTCCCGGATGAGCCGGGTGCTGCCGACACACTCGAAGGCGTGGTCGGTGCCGGACGGCAGGATCTCCCGGGCGGCGGCCGTCGAGGCGACGAAGTGCGTGGCGCCGAACTGCCTGGCCAGCGCCTCCTTGGCGGGGTTGGAGTCGACGGCGACGATCGGTCCGGCCCCGGCGATCCGGGCGCCCTGCAGCACATTGAGCCCGATTCCGCCGGTGCCGATGACGACGACCGACTCGCCGCGGTCGACCCGGGCGCGGTTGAGCACGGCGCCGACGCCGGTGAGGACGCCGCAGCCGATGAGGGCGGCCGAGGTGAGCGGGATGTCCTCGGGAATCCTGACCGCTTGCACGGCCTTGACCAGCGTGCGCTCGGCGAAGGCGGAGTTCGAGGCGAAGTTGTACAGGGGCTGCCCGGCGCGGCTGAACGGCTTGCCCGGCCTGCCGATCGCCTTGCGGCACATGGTGGGGCGGCCGCGGCCGCAGTCGGCGCAGGTCCCGCAGTTGGCGATGGTGGTCAGGGCGACATGGTCGCCGGGGGCGACATGCGTGACACCGGCGCCGACCTCCACCACCGTGCCCGCGCCCTCGTGGCCGAGCACGACCGGGACGGGGAAGGGGATGGTGCCGTCGAGAACGGACAGATCGCTGTGGCACAGGCCCGCGGCGGCGACGCCGACCAGCACCTCACCGGGGCCGGGCGCCCGGATCTCCAGGTCGTCGACCACGCGCGGTTCGGTGCCGTCGAAGATGACGCCTCTCATCACCACTTCACCACTTTCTTTTCCTGTCGCACGTCTGCCCCCTGCTTCTCAGGACCGCTCAGGACCGCTCAGGACTGTTCCGGACCGTTCCGGACTGCTCAGGACTGCTCAGGCTTTCTCGGGAAGCCCGGACCACTTTCAGGAAGCCCAGACCACCGACTGGAGTTCGCTGTACGCGTGCAGGCCGAACGAACCGCCGTCGCGGCCCACCCCGCTGTGCTTGAAGCCGCCGAACGGCGTCTCCGGGTGGCGCTGGGCGGTGTTGATGCCGACGTTGCCGCTGCGCAGGCGGGCGGCGAGGGCCCAGGCGCGGCCCGCGTCGGCGCTGAAGACGTAGTCGTACAGGCCGTACGGCGTGGAGCAGGCGATACGGACCGCCTCGTCCTCGTCGTCGAAGGGGAGGGCGACGACGACCGGGCCGAAGATCTCCTCCTGCGCGACGGTCATATCGGGGGCCGCGTCGGCGATCAGGGTCGGGGCGACGTAGAAGCCGGGCTTGACCGCGGGGCGTTCGCCGCCCACCACGATCCGGGCGCCCTGGTCACGGGCCCCGGCGAGGTACGCCTCGACGCGGTCGCGCTGGGCCGCGGAGATCAACGGACCGACGATCGTGGAGTTATCCACAGGGTCCCCGACGATCAGTGACTTCGCATACCGTGTGAGTGCGGCGATGACCTTCTCGTACAGCGATCGATGGACGAGCATACGGGTCGGCGCCGTGCAGATCTGCCCGCTGTGGAAAGACCAGGTCGAACCGACCGCCCCGACCGCCGACTTGATCACGGACTCGTCGGCGTCCCCAAGGACGATGGCCGCGCCCTTGCCCCCCAGCTCCATCAGGGTGCGCTTCATCGAGTGGCCTGCGGACTCGGCGATCCTCTTTCCCACGGCGGTGGAGCCGGTGAAGCTGACCATGTCGACGCCCGGGTGCGCCACAAGTGCCTCGCCCGCGGCCGCGCCCGATCCGGTGACGACATTGAAGACACCGTCCGGGAGCCCGGCCTCCTTCAGCAGGGGGCCGAGTTCCAAACAGCACAGAGGGTCCTGCGGGGCCGGTTTGGCGACGACCGTATTACCCATCGCCAGGGCTGGGGCGACCTTGCCCGCGAGGTTGGCGAGGGGGAAGTTGTAGGAGGTGATACAGCCCACGACACCCACGGGGCGGCGGACGGCGGCCGCGCCGATGAGCCCGCCGGGGGCGAGGGGTGAGGCGGCGACGGGCAGGGGCGCGAGCGGGACCGTGTCCGGCTCGACGGCGCCTCGCGCATACCGGCGGAAGCGGTCGGCGGCCGGGGGCACCTGCATGGCCTTGGCGACGCGCATTGTCGCGCCCGTCTCGGCCTGGGCCAGCGGGATCAGCTCCCGGGCGTGCTCGGCGATCAGGGTGGCGGCGCGGTCGAGCACGGCGGCGCGCTCATGGGGGGCGGTGCGCGCCCACCCCTCGTAGGCGTCCTGTGCCGCGCTCACAGCGGCGTCGACGTCGGCCACGTCGGCCTCCGGGGCATGGCCGACGATCTGCTCGGTGGCGGGATTGACGACCGGATAGTGCCCCTGCCCGGGCCGCCGCCGACCGCCCCCGATCCAATGCCCGTACGCCGCCTGCCGGTCCGTCCTCTGCCCGTCCGCCTTCTGCCCGTCTGCCGTCGGCTCATCGGTCTTCATCCGCGTGATTCCTTAGGGAGGTTGAGAACGCGCTCGGCGATGATGTTCCGCTGGATCTCGTCCGAGCCGCCGTAGATCGTGTCGGCCCGGGAGAAGAGGAAGAGGCGCTGCGCGTCGTCGAGTTCGTACGGGCGCTCGGCGGTCCACCGCTCGGGGCCGAGCGCGGCCGCGGCGCCGCGTATCCGCACGGCCAGTTCGCCCAGCCGCTGGTGCCAGCCGCCCCACAGCAGCTTGGCGACGCTGGGCGCGCCGGGGCCCGATGCCTCGCCCAGGGTCCGCAGCGCGTTCCAGCGCATGGTCTTCAGCTCGGCCCACTGCTCGACAAGCCGGTCGCGCAGTACGGGGTCGTCGGCGGCGCCCGTGCGCAGCGCCAGCCGGACGACCCGGTCGAGCTCCTGGGCGAAGCCGATCTGCTGGGCGAGGGTGGAGACGCCGCGCTCCACGGCGAGCAGACCCATGGCCACGCGCCAGCCCTGGCCGGCGCCGCCGACGAGGTGTTCCGCGCGCGCCACCGCGCCGTCGAAGAAGACCTCGTTGAACTCGGCGTCGCCGGTCAGCTGGCGGATCGGGCGCACTTCGACCCGCCCGGGCTGGTCCATCGGTACGAGAAGAAAGGAGAGACCATGATGGCGTTGTGAGCCGTCCTCGGTGCGCGCCAGGACAAAGCACCAGTCGGCTTCCTGGGCGAGGGAGGTCCAGATCTTCTGCCCGGTGACGCGGTACGTGCCGTCGCCCGGGTCGCGGACGGCGCGGGTCCGCACCCCGGCGAGGTCCGATCCGGCCTCGGGCTCGCTGTAGCCCTGGCACCACAGCTCCTCGCCGCGGGCGATGGGGGGCAGAAAGCGGGCGCGCTGGGTGTCGTCGCCGTAGGCGAGCAGGGTCGGGGCGAGGAGGTTTTCGCCGATGTGGCCGAGCCGGGCGGGGGCCCCGGCGCGGGCGTACTCCTCGGCCCAGACGACCTGCTGGGTGAGGGTGGCGGGCTGGTTGCCGTAGGTGCCGTGCGTACGGTCCCAGCCGAGCCCGATCCAGCCGCCGGCGCCGAGTTCCCGCTCCCAGGCGCGGTGTGCGTCCTCCGGTGCCGGTGGGCCGTCGTGGTCGGCGCCGGGCTGCGGCTGCGACTGCGGTTCCGGCTGCGGCTGTGGTTGCGACTGGGGCTGTGGCTGCCGGGCGAGTTGGGCCAGGGCGTCGGCGACGTGCTCGTCGAGCCAGTCGCGGGCTCGGGTGCGAAAGCGTTCGTCCTCCGGTCCGAAAGCGAAGTCCACGGCTTCTCCCGTCTCCCGTCTCCCGACCCGCTCCCCCGGCCGCCGCTGGGCGGTGACCCCGCCCCGCGGGTGCGGGTCACGCGTTGGGGCGTTGGCCCTTGGCCGCCGCCTTGGCCATGGCATCGAGCTGAGCGAGCATCGGCATGGGGTCGGTGCCGACCGTGCCCGGGAGGAAGTCGGCGATCTTCTCCGGGGTCCAGGCGCCTTCCGCGTATCCCGCGCGCAGTTCCCGCGGCTGGGCCCAGACCGCGATCTTGGGGCCCGCGATCGTATAGACCTGTCCGGTGATCTTCTCGTCCCGGGCCCGCTCGCTCAGCAGATAGACCACCAGCGCCGCCACGTCCTCCGGCTCGCCGATCTCCTTGAGCTCCATGGGCACATTGGCGGACATCCGCGTCCGGGCGACCGGCGCGACGCAGTTGGCGGTCACCCCGTACTTGTGGAGGCCGAGTGCGGCGCTGCGTACCAGGGAGATGATCCCCCCCTTCGCGGAGGCGTAGTTGGCCTGCGCGACGCTCCCCTGGTGGTTGCCGCTGGTGAAGCCGATCAGGGTGCCGGAGCCCTGCTTGCGCATCACCGCGGAGGCCGCCCGGAAGACGGTGAAGGTGCCCTTGAGATGGGTGGCGACGACCGGGTCCCACTCCTCCTCGGTCATGTTGAAGAGCATCCGCTCGCGCAGGATCCCGGCGACGCACACCACGCCGTCGAGCCGGCCGTAGTGTTCGAGCGCGGTGTCCACGATCCGCTGTCCGCCCGCCATGGTCGAGACGTCGTCGGCGACGGCCGCCGCCGCTCCGCCCGCCGCCTCGATCTCCTTGACCACCGCCTCGGCGACTTCGCTGCCGGGTTCGCCGCCCTCGATCGACACCCCGTAGTCATTGACGACGACCTGGGCTCCTTCGGCCGCGCAGGCCAGTGCCACGGCTCGGCCGATGCCCCGCCCGGCCCCGGTGACGGCGACCACCTTGCCGCCCAAGAAGTTGCCCACGTCGCGTCCCCTCCCGGAGTTTCTGACGGTCCGTTAGATTTTTGAGCAGACGCGGCCCGAGTACAACCCCCCGAGCGGAATCCCGCCCGGAAGCCGAACCGAGGAGGTTCCATGACCCTGCCGCCCGAATTCCACGACATCGCCAAGCGCATCAACAACTGGGGCCGCTGGGGGGAGGCGGACGAGATCGGGACGCTCAATCTGATCACCGACGAGGTGGTCAGGGGCGCCGCGGCGGCCATACGGAGCGGCCGCCGCATCCCGCTCGCGGTCCCGCTCCAGCAGGACGGGGTGCAGACCGGCGTGATCCCGGGCCGGGTCAATCCGCTGCACACCATGATCGCCGTCAATCTGGAGATGTTCGGCCCGGACACCGTGGCCACCAGCGACGACGCCGTGACGATGGGACTGCAGGCGGGCACCCATTGGGACGGACTGACCCATGTCTCGCACTCGGGGCGGATCTACAACGGCCGCCCCGCCGACTCCGTCACCCCTCATGGCCGCGCCACTTTCAGCGGCATCGACAAGGCGCGGCACATCGTCTCGCGCGGCGTGCTCCTCGATGTCGCCCGCGCCCACGGCCTCGACCGGCTCCCCGAGGGGCATGCCGTCACACCCGAAGACCTGGACGCCGCCGAGGCGCTGGCGAAGACCACCGTCCGCTCCGGCGATATCGCGCTGGTGCGCACCGGTCAGATCCAGCGCTATCTCGGGGGCGAGAAGGAGGCTTACGCCTTCCCCTCACCCGGCCTGTCCCTCCGTACCCCCGAGTGGTTCCACGCCCGGGACGTGGCGGCGGTGGCCAATGACACCCTCACCTTCGAGATCTTTCCCCCGGAGATAGAGAACCTGTGGATGCCGGTCCACGCTCTCGACCTCGTGGAGATGGGTATGCAGCAGGGCCAGAACTGGAATCTGGAGGAGTTGGGGCAGACCTGCGCCGAGGAGGGGCGCTACACGTTTCTGCTGTCGGCCACACCCGAGCCGTTCGTCGGCGGCGTGGGGAGCCCCGTCGCGCCCGTGGCGATTTTGTGACCCGTGGCGATTTTGTGACCCGTGGTGTCTCGTGACGCGCCGCGGTTCCGTGACGCGCGGCCCACGAGGCCGCCGACCCGCCATACAGCGGGGCGAGGGGCGGGTCTGTCGGGCGGCGGTGCGCTCATGCACACCCCGAGCACGGCACGGCACACCGCCACCCGGCTCCGGCGCCGATGCCCTGTCACGCGCCGGGCAGCGACCCGCACTCGCCAAGGAACCGCGCCGTGAGCACACGGCTCACAGGAATCACAGAGCCCTCGGCGTCCCCTCGCAACGAATCGCTGATCCTAGAGTGATCAAGCCACCACATCACGTCAACACCTGGTCTGGACTTTGTCGACTACGCCCGATTTGTGATGGCGCATGAGAACCCGCATGCCCCGTCAGGACCGGTTCTTCATGACTTCCGTACCCCCCATGACCCCCACGGGCGCCCCGGTCCACCTCGCACCAGATGCGCTTACCCGCGCCCTCCGGATGCCAGCCCCAGCGGTCCGCCAGGCCGTCGACCAGTTCAAGACCGCGCCCGTTGGTGGCCTCTTCGCCCGCGCACCGCCGCCGCGGCGCCCGGCCGCTGGCGTCGGCGACCTCGACCCGGACCGTACCGGAGCCCGGCCCCCGCCCCCCGCGGCCGCCCGCACCGGGCCCGCCGCCGTCGCCCTGCGCGGGGAAGAGCATGCGCAGCACCGCCGGACAGCCCGTGTGCACCACGGCGTTGGTCACCAGCTCCGAAATCAGCAGGATCAGGGTCTCGGCCAGCGGCTCGTCCACCCCTATCCCGGACCCGGCGAGCCGCGAGCGCGCCCATCGGCGGGCCCGGCTCACCTCCGCGGGGTCGGGCCGGACCTCCATCTGCATCTGAAGCACCTGCACCGCTCACACCATCCGAACCGGCGGACACATCGCCTCGTACCTCCAAGAGGTCACGGAACGTGACTCTCCCCCAGCTACCGCTGAGAGGTGCCCCCTCCCAGCGACGGCTGAGGGGTACCCCCTTGCGAGACAGCATGGTTGACGTACAGTCACCCCAACAAGCGCTTCGGTCATATTCCAGCGCCAAGGAGTATGCGTGCGGCATACTGTGCGACGCGCGCCGTTGGGAGTCGAACACCGGGGCGCAGGGCCTGCGCACCCCGCGCGAGCGGGGCACATTGGCGTGCCCGGAGTCGCCCCATGGGCCACGCCGGGATAGTTGCACCCCAAAACCGTTCGCACGCAACGGAGAGTACCCGAGCATGGGCCCGACTCCCCCCTGTGACGAGTCACACCTAGGAAACAACCCGGTATCAACGCTCGGTCACCTCGAAGACTCTGGGGATTCCCCCAGGAATCGCGACACCTGAACAATTCAGGCGTATCCACGAAGTCGGGTCACAAACCTCATAAGCCGGCGAGCAGCCCGGCCGCAAGCTCTTCCTCGGCCTCGGCCGCCGTCTGCCACTGCTCGGCCCTCACCCAGGCCCGCTTGAGGTGCAGATGGACATCGGCCTCCCAGGTGAAGCCCATCCCGCCATGGATCTGCAGACAGTCCCGTGCGTTACGGACGGCGGCCTCGTCGGCGAGCAGCTTGGCGGCGGCTACTTCACCCGCGTCTTCGGTGACGGCGGCTGCGTAAACCACACTTCTGGCTGTTTCCGCGCGCACCAGCATCCCGGCGCACAGATGCTGTACGGCCTGAAAGGCGCCGATCGCCCGGCCGAACTGGGAGCGCTCCTGGGCATGGCGTACGGCCAGCTCGACCGTACGGGCCGCACTGCCCAGTTGCAGGGCGGCGGTCAGCAGCACCGCCTCCCGTCTGAGCCGGGCCGCGGAGCGGCACCCGGCCGGGCCTGCGGCCGACCACCGCTCCCTCCGGCCCGGACGGCCGCCACGGTCCAGTCGGTGCAGTGACGTCGCCGGGTCCACGGACCGTATCGGCCGGGCGGAACGCGCGAGTCCGGCCGCGGACCGCACGCCGATCCCCCCGCCGCCCTCGCCGCCGCCCCCACCGCCTTTGTCGTCACCGATCACCAACACGGCATCGGCCGACGCCAAGTGCTCGACCAGCGGCCCGGCCGAGCCCGATGCCGCCTGCCCCGCCGCCTGCCCCACCACGTCCAGCGCGGTGACCACGGCGCGGCCCTCGGCCGCGCCCGCCACCACCCCGGCCGCCAGATGCGTCGCGACCAGGGGCCCGGGCAGCAGCGCCCGGCCCGCCTCCTCGAAGACCAGCACCGCCTCGGGCAGGCCGAGCCCCACCCCGCCGTCCGCCTCCGCCAGCCGCAGCGCGAAGAACCCGGCCCCGCCCAGCTCCCGCCACAGCGCCCGGTCCACCGCGGGCGCCCCGGCGTCCACCACCGCCCGCAGCCGCTCCCGCGGAAACCGCCCCGCCAGCAGCTCGCGGACCCCCGCCCGCAGAGCACGCTGGTCGTCCGTGAGCCGGAAGTCCACGGGCCCGCTCACCGTCCCTTCGGCAGGCCGAGGATGCGCTCGGCGACGATGTTGTGCTGGATCTGGGAGGTGCCCGCCGCGATGGTGTACGAGAGCGAGGACAGCCGGTCCGCCACCCACGCGTGGTCGGCGTCCAGCGCCCCCGCGCCCAGCACCTCGGCGGCCGCGTCATACAGCTCCTGACGGACATGCGAATAGCGCAGTTTGAAGACCGAGCCGCCGGTGCCCGGCACCCCGCCGGTGCGCTGCGCCTCGCTCACGTTCCACTGGGTGAGCCGCCACAGCGCGGCGAACTCGGCCGCGAGCCGCCCCAGCCTGCGGCGCAGCACCGGGTCGTCCCAGCGCCCGTTGGCCTTCGCCTCGCGCGCCAGGGCCTCAAGCACCCGGCGGCAGGCCACGACCTCGCCCACGAACGCCGTGCCGCGCTCGAAGGACAGGGTCACCATGGTCACGCGCCAGCCGTCGTTCTCCGCCCCGATCCGATGGGCGACCGGCACCCGCACCTCGTCCAGGAACACCTCGGCGAACTCCGCGGTCCCGGCGAGGGTGCGCAGCGGCCGTACGGTGACCCCCGGCGCGTCCATCGGCATCGCCAGCCAGGAGATCCCCCGGTGCTTGGGTGCCTCGTCGCTGACAGGTGCGGTGCGGACCAGGAGTTCGCACCAGTCGGCGACCTCGGCGTGCGAGGTCCAGATCTTGCTGCCGGTGACGACGTACGAGTCGCCGTCCCGCACCGCCCTGGTGCGCAGCGAGGCCAGGTCGGATCCGGCCTCCGGCTCCGAGAAGCCCTGGCACCAGACCTCGTCCCCGCGCAGGATCGGCGGCAGCCAGCGCGCCCGTTGCGCCGCGTCGCCCTCGGCGGCGATGGTGGGGCCCGCGTGCAGCAGACCGACGAAGTTGGCGCCCACATAGGGCGCGCCGGCCCGTTCGGTCTCCTCCAGGAAGATCAGGTGCTGGGTGGGGGTCGCCCCCTGGCCGCCGGCGTCTTTCGGCCAGTGCAGCCCGGCGTACCCCGCGTCGTACAGCGCGCGCTGCCAGCCGCAGTCGTAGGCGCGGCGGCCGGGCCAGTCGGCGGGGTCCGGGGGATCCGGCAGCTTGGGCAGGACGTCGGCGAGCCAGGTGCGCAGCCGCCGCCGGAAGTCCTCCTCCGCCTCCGTGTAGTCGAGGTCCATCCGCGTCCCCTCGCAGATAGTAGATCTGACGCTACGTCAGATCAATCACAAGGCTAGCCTCGCGGACTCTGGACCGACAAGGCGCCGAGCTCTACGCTTCCCGCACAATCTGACTGAGCGTCAGTTGGAGGTCCCGTATGACCGACACCGCCCAGGAATTCGGCACCGCGCATGAGCTCGGCACTTCGGCGACGCTGTGGGAGCTGGTCGAGCGGCGCGCCGCACTCACCCCCGACGCCCCCGCCCTGCTGCAGGCCGCCGCCTCCGCCCGCGACGACCGGCGGATGACCTTCCGCGCGCTGCGCGCCCGCGCGGAGCGCACCGCGGCCGGCCTTTACGGGATGGGGGTGCGCCCCGGCAGCCGCGTCGCCTGGCAGCTGCCCACCCGTATCGAAACGGCCGTCCTGACCATGGCCCTGGCCCGGCTGGGCGCCGTGCAGACCCCGCTCATCCCCTTCTACCGCGACCGGGAGGTCGACTTCGCGCTGCGCGCCTCCGGCGCCCGCTTCCTCGCCGTCCCCGGTCGCTGGCGCGGCTTCGACCACACCGCGATGGCCCGACGCCTCGCCGCGCGACTGCCCGATCCGCCCCTGGTCTTCGAGGCGTACGACACCCTCCCCGAGGCCGATCCGGACGCCGCTCCGCTGCCCCCGCCGCCCACCGACGGGACCGCCGTCCGCTGGATCTACTGGACCTCAGGCACCACCTCCGAGCCCAAGGGCGTTCTGCACACCGACCGCAGCCTCATCGCCGCCGGGGCCTGCCTGGGCCATGCGCTGCGGCTGCGCCCGGACGACATCGGCTCCATGGCCTTTCCGTACGCCCATGTGGCCGGGCCCGACTACACGGTGATGCTGCTGATGTACGGCTTCCCCGCCGTGCTGCTCGAGCACTTCGCGCTGCCCGCCTCGCTCGCCGCGTACCGGCGGCACAAGGTCACGGTCGCGGGCGGCAGCACCGCCTTCTACTCGATGTTCCTGGCCGAACAGCGCAAGGACCCCGGCCACAAGCTCATCCCCACCCTGCGGCTGCTGGCCGGCGGCGGCGCCCCAAAACCGCCCGAGCTGTACTACGAGGTCGTCCGCGAGCTGGGGTGCCAGCTCACCCACGGCTACGGCATGACCGAAGTCCCCATGATCACCATGGGCGCGCCGGACGACACCCCGCACCACCTCGCGACCACCGAAGGGCGGCCGCCGACGGACATGGAAGTCCGCATCGTGGACCGGGACGGAAGATCGCTGCCCTCAGGGACCGACGGCGAGGTGCGGCTGCGCGGCGAGGCCGTCTGCGCCGGGTATCTGGACGAGGCCCAGACCCGTGAGGCGTTCGACACCGACGGCTTCCTCATCACCGGCGACCTCGGGCATCTCACCGAGGAGGGGCATCTCGTCCTCACCGGCCGCTCCAAGGACGTCATCATCCGTAAGGGCGAGAACATCTCCGCAAAAGAGGTCGAGCAACTGCTCTACGAGCACCCCGACGTCGGCGATGTGGCCGTGATCGGGCTGCCGGACGCGGTCCGCGGCGAGCTGGTGTGCGCGGTGGTCGAGCAGCCCGTCGGCGCGGAACCGCTCACCCTTGAGGCCGCGATCGCGTATCTGCGCGCCCAAGGGCTGTCCGTGCACAAGCTGCCCGAACGGCTCGAAGTGGTCGACGCGCTGCCGCGCAACGACACGCTCCGCAAGGTGCTCAAGTACAAGCTGCGGGAGCGGTTCGCCTAGGGCTCTGGCCGTGTGGCGGTTCAGCCGGACGTGCTGTACGTCGCCGTCGCCTGCTCGAAGTAGCGGGCGACCGCGCGGCGCTCGTCGGCCGGGCCGATGGCCAGGACGACGTGGTACCGGCCGTCGATGAGCATCACCAGATTGCGGGCGTACACATTGCGGCCGCTGCTGTCCCGCCAGCTGAACTCGCCCTCGGCCATCGCCGTCTGCCCCACGTCGATCCGCCGCAGCCCGGAGGAAGAGGCCCAGGAGGAGGAGCGGAAGGCGGACAGCTCGGGCTCCTTGTTCTGCTGGTAGGCCATGGGGTCGGCACCGAACTCGGACTCCCTGTCCCGTCCGGCCACCACGACCAGTTCGAAATCGCCGCCGATATAGCGGATCTGGCCGCGGGAGTTCTCGCCGCGCCGGGTCCAGCTCTCGTGCACGGCGACCTTGAACCCCTTGGGGTCCTTGCGCACCGCGAAGCCCTTCGCCAGGCCCGCGGGCGGCGTCGACTGCGCCTGCTGGTCGTCCGGCGAGGACGTGCCCGAACCCTCGCCGCCCCCGCTCGAATTCCGCGGATCGTGCGGCGACGGCTCCCGCGAGGCGGTCGGCGCATCGCTCTGCGCGCCCGCCGTGCCCGTACGGCCCTGGCCTTTCTCCTCGTCGGCCCGCGGCATGAACATCATCGCGTACAGCACCGCCGCCGCCAGAACCAGCAGTATCAGCGCCAGCAGCACCCGGCCCAGCCTGCGCGGACGGCGCTCGCCCGGCTGCTTGCCCCGCTTGTGCCGCCCGTGCGCGGCGACGACCGGCGCGCCGCCGCCGCGGCCCCTGCGCACCAGCCAGCCACGGCGGCGCACAATGGGCAGCCGCCGGGGGTCGGACGGGCCGCCCGGCCCTATCGACGGCACCGTGACCGTGCTGCTGCCGACATCCGGCTCCGGCGCCGAGCGGATCAGCGATCGCAGCCAGCCGCGCAGCTCCTCGAAGTCCGGGCGCTCGGTGGGGTCCTGACGCAGCAACGACTCGACGACGGGGCGCAGCGGACCGCACTCCTCCGCGTACGCGGGAGCCTCGGAGCACACCAGCTGCACCAGCTCGGCGGCGCTCTCCTCCGGGTACGGGGCATGCCCCTGTACGGCGCGGTAGAGCAGCACGCCCACCGCCCACAGGTCGGCGGCCGGGCCGACGGGGGGCGCCAGCCGCCAGTTCTCGTGGACCGGAACCGCCTGCTCGGGCGCCCACCGCTCGGTGACGGCCCCCACCACGACGATCCGCGCCTGCCGCGCGCGCTCGGCGGCCAGCGCGGTCGCGGGCCCGCGCCGCGGGCCATGGGCGGCCGCGGCGTCGTCGTCCCACGAGCCCGCCTTGGGGACCCCGTTCGGGGCGGCCGGTCGGCCCGGGTCGATGTACAGCGCGCGGGTCGCGTGCGGGTGCCGGTCGGCCTGAGTGCCCAGGTCGGTGTGCCGGTTTGGGTCGGCATACGGGGCCGAGGCCGAGCGGTTCAGGTCCGCGTCGGCGTACGGGGCTGGGGCCTTGACGGGGCCCGGGACGGTGCCGTTGGCGTCGGGGGCGGGGCGCAGGGCGCCTCCCGCATGCTCGGCGGCGGGCCCGTTCGGGACGTCGGCCGCGCCGGGGCGCGCGCTACGGGGCGCGGAGCCCTCGACGTTCGCCCGCGCGGCGGCGCGGGCGCCCGCCGCGTAGGCGGCGATCGCGCTGGCTCGTGCGGCGCGCTCGGCGGCGCCCTGCGGGTCGCCGGGCGCCGGGGCGGACGGGCGGCCGCCGGAGGCCGGTTCGCCCCGCCGCGCTCCCGGTACGCCCGGCCCGGCACCGTGCGTGCCGTTCGGGGCGCTCAGGCCGTTCGGGTCGTCCGTCCGCCCGCCTTCGACGCGCTCGGCGGGGCGCCACTCCGAGCCCGGGGGCAGCCGCAACCCGGGGCCCGGACCGGGCTGTCCGAGCGCGACGCGCGGCCCTGGGAGCCCGCCTGCCGAGCCAGGGCGCGGCTCGTCCTCGCCCGGCGCCGCGCCCGAAGCACCGGCTGTGCCCGGATCGCGTGGCGCGGGAAAGCCACCCGCCGCGCCCTGGTCGCGGTACAGCGGCTGCGTCCGGTGGGCGGCAGGACCACCGCCAGGGGGCAGAGCGCCGCCTGCCGCGGAACGCCCCTCGACGGCCGGGCCACCGGCCTCGCCGCCGCCGTCGACATCAGCGCCGGAGCCTGCGTCAGCCGCCTCCGCCGAGCCAGAAGAGCCAGAAGAGCCAGAACGCCCGCTCCCCTCCGGCCTGTCGGCCGGCCCGGCCGACGGCCGGGGCACCGGGTCGTACCCGCACAGCGCCTCTTCCGCGGCGCCCGCCGCCAGCCCGGTGAGCATGGCGCGCCCGTCGTCGCAGACGAGGACGGTCCGGGCGGTGATGTTGCGGTGGATCCAGCCGTCGGCGTGCAGGGCTCGCAGCGCGGTGAGGATGTCGTGGGCGAGCTCGGCGGCGCGGTACGGGGACAGCGTCCGCTCCGCGAGCAGCGCGGCCAGCGGGCGGCCGGCGACCAGTTCGCTGACGATCCACAGGCTCCCGGCCTCCACGAAGACATGGAAGACCTGGTCGAGCCGCGGATGGTCGGGCACCTGCGCGGCCGCCGTCGCGGCCTCGATGGCGCGGCGCACCGCCGGGTCGCCGCCGCCGCCCCGGGCGCCGCGGCCCATCCCGTTCGTACGCCCTGAAGCCCCCGAGTACCCCGAGTACCCCGAAACCCCGGGCCGGTCCGCCCCGTAGCGCCCGTCGTCACCGACGACCTCCGCCTCGACGGTCTCCGGCAGCGGTATCTGCCTGAGGTGGACTTCCTGCCCGCTGTACGTGTCGAAGGCGCGGGTCTCGACGAGTTCGTACTCATCGGCCGGGGGCAGGGGCAGGCGATAGCGGTCGGCGAGAACCCGACCCGCGTATTCGTCCACGACGCCTCCCCGAGCGCGCGATCCACTCCCTCATCCGCACCGAACGAAACCGTCAATCAGGGGCGTTTTGCCCGCGCTTGCCGCTGCGTACGGTTCTCGGCCTCTCACGATACGTGCCCGGGGCGCGCCGTGCCGACCGGTGTGCTCAGTCCGTGATGTCGAAGGTGTCGAACGCGGTCTCGCGGAGCGTCTTGCACTCCTTCTCGTCCCACTTGCTCTTCTCGCAAGTGATCATTATGGCGAAGCCATGGCTGTCGTCCGCCCGGAAGCCGCGGTTGAGCACCCGGACCCGCTTGCCGTCCTTGTCGCGCTCGAACTGCCAGTCGGCGACCGTGGGGTAGCCGTGCCATTTGACCGACTCGATGCTGATCAGCTTGTAGCCGGGCGTGCTCCTGCTCACGGCCGGTTCGCTTTTGCGCCACTCAGCGGCCGCGTCCGACTTCGGTGACGTGGTGAAGTCGATCTGGATCCGCGGGATATCGGACCCGCCGTAGTAGATCTTGCTGCCGGAGTAGGTCCCCGCGTGGGCCTTCCAGCCCTTGGGCATCGCCATGGTGAACGGGAAGTCGGAGCTCTTGACGGTCGCGTACCCGTCCGGCTGCGAGCCCTTGCCGCCTCCGTCGCCGTTGCCCTTGCCCTTGTCGCCGTCGTCGTCCGAGCCGCCGGAGCCGCCCTTGCCCTTGTTGCCGTCGTCCGTCGGCTTCTCGGTGGACGTCTGCGGCTCCGGGGACTTGCTGGACGACTGGCCGGAGTCCTTCCCACCCCTCGTGTCGGCGCCCGTACTGGCCGAAGCCGTCCCACGGTCACCGGACTTGCCCTGGTCGCCGCCGTCGTCGCCGCCGCTCAGCGCGATGGCGAGCACCGTGCCGACGACCGCGAGCGCCACGATCACCGCGATGATCACCAGCGTGCGCTTGGGCACCACGTCCGTCAGCGGGGCGCGCGGCGGCTGCGGAGGGGGCGAGCCCCCCAAGTCCGCAGAGCCCGAGGAGCCCGCGGCGGGGGCCGCAGCCTTGGCCTTGACGGACTTGGCCGCCTTGGCAGGCTTGGCGGGCTTGGCATCCGAGGACTTCTTCGCGGCAGAGGCGGCCGAGTCGGCGGACGCCCCGGCGCCACCCGATCCGGCGGCGGCACCGGCCGGCGCCGACCCCGCCGATGCCTTCCGTACGGAGCGCAGCGCGCCGCGCACCCGGTCCGAGGGCGCGGCGGACGGGGCGTCCTCGGGCGGGGCGGGCGGCAGGGTCATGGTGCGGGTGGCGTTGGCCGCCGCGGCCTTCGACCGGCCCTCGTCGGGCGCGTCCAGCGCCTGGGTCAGCAGCGCCCGCGCGCCCGCGTCGTCGAGCCGCCGCTCGGGGTCCTTGTCGAGCAGGCCGTAGATGACCTCCTCCAGCACGCCCGCGTTCTTCGGCTGGTCGACGGGCTCGGTCATCACGGCCGTGAGCGTCGCTATGGCGGTGGCCTTGTCGTACGGCGGCACGCCCTCCACCGCCGCGTACAGCAGACCGCCCAGCGACCACAGGTCGGCCGGCGGGCCGGGCTTGTGGCCGCGGGCGCGCTCGGGCGAGATGTACGAGGGCGCGCCGACGAGCATGCCGGTCGAGGTGACGGAGGGGTCGCCCTCGACCTGGGCGATGCCGAAGTCGGTGAGCACGACGCGGCCGTCGTCCGCGATCAGGACGTTGGACGGCTTCACATCGCGGTGCAGGATGCCCGCCTGGTGCGCGGCACGCAGTACGTCGAGGACGGCGAGCCCCACCTCGGCGGTGCGGCGCGGGGTGAGCGGGCCGTCGTCCCGTACGACGTCGGCGAGCGAGCGGCCCTCGATGAGCTCCATGACGATCCAGGGGCGGTCGTCCTCGTCCACCACGTCGTAGACCGTGACGGCGCCGTTGCTGCGGATACGGGCGATCGCCTTCGCCTCGCGCAGCGTACGGGTGATGAGCCGTCTCTTCTCGTCCTCGTCGACGCTCGACGGGAAGCGCAGCTCCTTGACCGCGACGGTGCGACCCAACGTTTCGTCACTCGCCCGCCAGACCGTGCCCATCCCGCCCTGGCCGAGAACTTCCCCGAGCCGGTACCGCCCGGCGAGGAGGCGCCCGGTCGAGCCCTGCGTCCGCTCCGCCTCCGACATGCGTCCCCTCTGCAAATCAACCCGCCCTGAACCCACCCTGGGAGAGCCCCCATTGTCCCTCATCCGCGGACCGGGGGAAGTCCCGGGGTCCGGGGCCGGGCCTGGCGGCCGCGGCCACACCTGTGAGCATCTGGGGGTTCGCAGCCGATGAAGGCTTCACGAAATCCCAACGAGACCCGACGAAAACCCGGCGAGACCCGAGGCAACCTTAGGCGACCCGGGACGCCCCAGGGCGACCTGAGGAGCAGAGAAACAGCGGAACAGTCCACGAAAGGGCTCCAGATATGCCGATCCGCGCCCCCGGGCGGACGAGGCGGGGCCGCGCGCGGGCCGCGGCGCTCGCGCTGGCGGCGCTCCTGGGCGCCGCGGTCCCCGGCTGCGGCGCCCCGGCGGACCCCGGCGCGGCTCCCACGCCCGTCGCCGCGACGGTCCGGCACTCCGGCGGGCCGGACACCGAGGCAGCCCTGCACACGGCCGTACGGCGGCTGGTGGCCGGGGGCCGGGCACCGGGCGCCGCCGCGCTCGCTCTGGACGGCGGCGGGACGCGCTTCGCCTCGGCCGGGCTGGCCGATGTGCGCACCGGTCGGCGAATTCACGAAAGCGACCGCTTCCGCGCGGGCAGCATCACCAAGACCTTTGTCGCGGCGGTCGTCCTCCAGTTGGCCGAACAGCGACGGCTCGACCTGGACGACACGGTCGAGGAGCACCTTCCGGGGCTGGTGCGCGGCCAGGGCAACGACGGCCGGAAAATCACCCTCCGGCAGCTTCTCACCCACACCAGCGGTCTGTTCGACTTCGCGGGCGATCAGCGCGTGGCCCGTCGGCTGGCCGGCCCGCCGGGCGCCTCCCCCCTGACGCCACGGCAGCTCGTACGCATCGCCGTCGCCCACCGCCCGCAGTTCGCCCCGGGAGCCCGGTGGCACTACTCCAACACCAACTACGTCCTGCTGGGCCTGATCGTCGAGCGCGTCACCGGCCGCCCCTACGCCGCCGAGACCGAGCGCCGCGTGCTCACCCCCCTCGCCCTGCGCGGCACGTCGTTCCCCGGCACCCGCACCACCCTCCCCACCCCGCACGGCCGCGCCTACGCCGCCCAGAAAGGCGCCCGTCACCGCCACACGCCCCACGAGCGCGCCCCTGGCGACCGCGCCCCGCGCGACCGCACGCCCCACGACCGCACGCCCCGCGATGTCACCGACCTCGACCCGTCCCCGGCGAGCGCCGCGGGCGAGGCGATCTCCACCCTCGACGACCTGGCCCGCTTCTACGCCGCACTGCTGCGCGGCGAGGTGCTGGGCCCGGCGGCGCTGCGGCGGATGCGCGACACCACCGCCGCCGACGGGCGGTACGGGATGGGCCTCTTCCCGGTGCGGCTGTCCTGCGGCGTGACGCTGTGGGGCCACAACGGCCGGATCAGCGGCTCCTACGTCCAGGTCGTCGCCACCCCGGGCGGCCGCCATGTGCTGGCCTACCGCCTCAACAGCGATGTGCTCCCGCCCTCGGCGGCGGAGCGGGACCTCCTCAAGGCCGAGTTCTGCCGGACCTGACGCGCCGCGCGCACCCTCCTGCGCACCACGTACCCCCGCACCCCGGAGCTCAGAGCGGGATGATGTCCGGCGCCCCCAGCCGGGCCGCGTCCGCCGTCAGATCGTCCGGCTGGAGCTGCGATTCGCGCTCCGCCTCGACCCGCTTCTCGTAGTGCCGGACCTCCTTGTCGATCTGCTCCGGCCCCCAGCCCAGCACCGGGGCGATCAGCTCGGCGGCCTCCCGGGCGCAGCGGGTGCCCCGGTCGAAGGTCTCGATCGAGATGCGGGTGCGCCGGGTCAGGACGTCGTCCAGATGCCGGGCGCTCTCGTGGGAGGCGGCGTAGACGATCTCGGCGCGCAGATAGTCGTCGGCGTAGGTGAGCGGTTCGCCCAGGGTGGGTTCTTCGGCGATCCGTTCCACGATCTCCTCGGCGAGCGAGCCGTAGCGGTTCAGCAGATGCTCGACGCGGGCCACATGCAGCCCGGTGCGCTTGGCCATGCGCGCTCGCGCGTTCCACAGCGCCTGGTAGCCCACGGCGCCGGCCAGCGGCACCTCCTCGGTGACGCAGGGGCCGACCCACTGGTCGAGGCCGTGCACCGCCTCGTCGACCGCGTCCTTGGCCATCACCCGGTACGTGGTGTATTTGCCGCCCGCGACCACCACCAGGCCCGGCGCGACATGCGCGACCGTGTGCTCGCGCGAGAGCTTGCTGGTGGCGTCCGACTCGCCGGCCAGCAGCGGGCGCAGCCCGGCGTACACGCCCTGGACGTCGGCGCGGGTGAGCGGGACCGCAAGCACCTCGTTGACATGCTCCAGCAGATAGTCGATATCGGCGCTGGAGGCGGCCGGATGGGCCTTGTCCAGGCTCCAGTCGGTGTCGGTGGTGCCGATGATCCAGTGCCTGCCCCACGGGATCACGAACAGCACGCTCTTCTCGGTGCGCAGGATCAGCCCGGTCGTGGAGTGGATCCGGTCCTTGGGCACGACGAGGTGGATGCCCTTGGACGCCCGTACGTGGAACTGGCCCCGCTCCCCGATCAGCGCCTGCGTCTCGTCCGTCCACACCCCGGTGGCGTTCACCACCTGCCGGGCGCGGATCTCGAAGTCGGCGCCCTTTTCCCCGGAAGGCGTCTCCATGTCGCGCACCCGGGCACCGACGATGCGCTCCCCCTCCCGCAGGAAGCCCACCACCCGCGCCCGGTTGGCGACATGGGCGCCGTACGAGGCGGCGGTGCGCACCAGCGTGGTGACGAAGCGCGCGTCATCCACTTGGGCGTCGTAGTACTGCAACGCCCCGACCAGCGCGTCCTTCCGCAGACAGGGCGCGACCCGCAGCGCCCGCCGCCGGGTCAGATGGCGGTGCGCGGGCAGCCCGCGGCCGTGCCCGGAGGAGAGCGACATGCCGTCGTACAGCGCCACGCCGGTGCCCGCGTACAGGCGCTCCCAGGCGCGGTGTTTGAGCGGATACAGGAACGGCACCGGCTTGACCAGGTGCGGGGCCAGCCGCTCCAGCAGCAGCCCGCGCTCCTTCAGCGCCTCCCGTACGAGGACGAAGTCCAGCATCTCCAGATAGCGCAGGCCGCCGTGGATCAACTTGCTGGACCGGCTCGAGGTGCCGGCCGCCCAGTCCCGCGCCTCGACCAGGCCGGTCTCCAGGCCCCGGGTGACGGCGTCCAGGGCGGTGCCGGCCCCGACCACCCCACCACCCACGACCAGCACGTCCAACTCCTGGTCCGCCATCCGGGCCAACGCCTCGCCGCGCTCGGCCGGCCCCAGTGTCGGTGTCCTCACGGCTGCCTCCCGTGGTGATCGAGACGGTGATCGAGATCACAACGTTCGTGAACGATTTTCCTGGGTTTCCGTCCGTGACGCCATGCCGGTGCAGCGTCGGGGCCTGACCCCGTCCACAACGAGCAACGGCACGACGCCACGGCATGTCGCAACACCGCGCATCAACACCCCGCATCAATACTGAATACGAGTCATATTTCCGCTTAGTCTGTATTCATTCCATTCCGCGCAATTCTGCGCCATCCGGAATCGCCTCGGGAAGGGTCGGCACGAAGTCATGCCCGCAGATCTCGCCGTCATCGGACTCGGCCACCTCGGCATCCCCCTCGTCCAGGCCGCCACCGCCGCCGGCGTCCTCACCCTCGGCTACGACCCCGACCCCGGCGCCGCCGCCGATCTGCGCGCGGGCAGGCTGCCGTGCGGGGCGCCGTGGGACGGCGCGCTGTCGGCGGCCGACCTGCGCCGGATGACCGCCGGGGGCTTCCGGACCACCAGCGACCCCGCCGAGCTCGGCCGCGTCCACACCGCCGTGATCTGCGCCCCGACCCCGCTCGGCGCGGACCGGACGGCCGGCTTGTCGGCGGTCGGCGAGGCCGCCCGCGCGCTGGCGGCGCAGCTGCGCCCGCACACCACCGTCGTACTCGAATCCGCCGTGTACCCAGGCACCACCGAGGAATTCCTGCGGCCGATCCTGGAGGACGGCTCCGGGCTGCGGGCCGGGCGCGACTTCCACCTCGCCTACTCCCCCGGCCGCCTCGACCCCGGCAACCGCGCGTACGGCTACGCCAACACCCCCAAGGTCATCGGCGGGCTGACCCCCGCCTGCACCGAGGCGGCCGCCACGTTCTACGGCCGCCTCACCGAGAAGGTCGTACGCGCCCGGGGCCCGCGCGAGGCCGAGACCGTCAAGGTCCTGGAGACCAACTACCGGCACGTCAACATCGCCCTGGTCAACGAGATGGCGATGTTCTGCCAGGACCTCGGCGTCGACCTGTGGGACGTGATCCGCTGCGCCGAGACCAAGCCGTTCGGCTTCCAGGCGTTCCGGCCGGGGCCCGGTGTCGGCGGCCACGGCGTGCCGATCGCCTCGGACTGCTCGCCGTACGGCGGGCGGGGCCCCGGCCGCCCGCTGGCCATGGTGGAGCTGGCGCAGCAGGTCAACGGGCGGATGCCGGGCTATGTCACCCGGCGCTGCGCGGCCCTGCTCAACGAGCACGGGAAGTCGGCGCGCGGCGCCCGGGTACTGCTGCTCGGGGTGAGCTACAAGCCCGACGTGGGCGACCAGGAGGGCGCCCCGGCCCGCGAGATCGCCTCCCGGCTGATGGAGCTGGGCGCACAGCTCAGCTTCCACGATCCGTTCGTGGCACGGTGGCGGGTGCTCGGCCGACCGGTGCCGCGCGCGGACGCGCTGTACGAGGCGGTGGCCGACGCCGACCTGACGGTGCTGCTGCAGCACCACCGCAGCTACGACCTTCAGGGCCTGGCCGTGAAGGCACAGCTGCTGCTGGACACGCGCGGCGCCAGCCCGGCGGGCACGGCGTACCGGCTCTGAGCCCCCGCACAGTGCCGCCCCGCCGTACCGGCTTCTGAGCCGCCGCGCCCGCAAACCCGCATCACCCCCGTACGCCCGGCGGTGGCACACCACCGCGCGCCTGCGCGCGGCGCAGCCGGAACGCCGCGGCCAGCATCATCAGCCCCACCCCGCCCGCCACGAACGCCACCGCCCCCGAGGGCACGGAGCGGACATCGGCCGTGAAGGTGATCGGGCGGCCCCAGGGCCTGCCGTCGGAGCTGGTGTAGAGCTGGGCGGTGAGCCGCACCGGCCCGTTGGCGTGCGCCCGCACCCCGACCCGCACCGTACGGCTGACCGCCCGCGACGCCTGTACCCCGACCGCCCGGTCCACCGCGGCAAGCCGCTCCGGCCGGCTGGAGGCCACCCGCAGCTCCACTCCGGTCAGGTCCTGCTGCAGCCCGTTGTCGACCGTGACCGGGATGGTCGCGGACTGGCCGGCGACCGTCACCTTCGATTTGGGCACCAGCCGGACCGAGTCGATCGAGGCGGTCAGATAGCGGCTCACACCGCGCCGGTACGAGCGCGCGCCCGCCGGGTTCCCGCGCCAGCTCGTGGAGACCGCGCGCGCCATCGCGGCGTACGCGGAGGCGGTGGTGCGCCCCGGGTCGGACAGCACCTTCGAGAGGGTGCCAAGACGCCGCTGGTCGCGGGCGACCGCCGCCAGCGAGCGGGCGGGCAGTTCGGAGGCGCGCAGCGCGACCGGATAGCCCTCGGCCTCGCGCAGTTGCCCCGGCTCCGGGTCCTGCGCCGCCTCCTCCAGCCGGGACGGCTCAAGCCAGCCCGCCCCCAGTCCCTCGGACACCGCCTCGGACACCGCCCGCGCCGCCCCGGCCGACATCCGGCGCGAGGGGACGACCATCAGGGCGCGCGGGGCGTACGGCAGCTCCCGGACGGCCGTCAGGCTCTCCGCGAGCAGCCGCTGCCGCACCCTCAGCCGGAGCGGCGCCCCGCCCGCGCCCGCGCCCGGCCCGCTCTGGGCCAGCAGCGAGGCGACGGTCGTGTCGTACGTCAGGGCGGTCATCCGCTCGCCGAGCGCGACCGCGCGGTCGTCCGTGGCCCCGCCGGTGACCAGCGCGCCGGAGGAACGGCGCAGCCCCCCGACGGTGCTGCCGGAGGCCAACACCGTCCCCAGGCCCAGCCGCTCGGCGTACCCGGCGATCCCGGCGTCCACCGCGCCGCCCGCCGGCCAGGCCACATCGGCGCGGGCGTCGGTGTCCAGCTCCCGGTCCACCACGTCCTTGCCCGCCCGGGACGCGCGGCGCAACAGCCCCGCCAGCGCGTCGCCGCCGGGGCCGCCGCGCGCGAGCGAGGCCAGGTCGGGGTCCGCGTACGGCAGCGCGACGACGTCCTGTCCGCGCACCGCGCGCTTGAGCGCGGCCAGCCAGGCCGCCGCCGCCCGCCCGCCCCGGCCTTCGGTGGTCTGCCGGGGGTCGGTGGCGCCGGGGGTGCGGGCCACCCGGTAGCCGTCCGCCATCGCCCGCGCCTGCGCCACCAGGTCCGGGTCCACCGCCCAGGTCACCGGCAGCCGCGCGCCCGTCTCGACCAGCCGCCGCAGCCGCCCGCCCTCGGCGAACGCCGCGGCCAGCGCGTCATCGCGGAACACCGGCCGCACGCTCTCCGAGGTGCGCAGGGTCAGCGCCTCCATATGCGGGGTGTCGGTGATCGGCCACAGCACGGTGGTGCGCAGCGGCTGGTACGCCGTGCCCTCCGGATAGACCGGCAGAAAGGTGCGGACCAGCCCGAGGACGGCCCCGTCCTCGCGGGCCACGTCCACCGTCAGCCCGTACGCCCCCGCGCCGTCCGCCCCCAGCTCCGGCACCGGGATCCGCAGCCGGAAGTCTCGGCGGGCGCCGGGGGCGAGGGAGGGCAGCCGGTGGACATGGCCGGGGATCTCCTCGCCGTCCGCGCGGGTCAGGTCCGTGCGCCCGGCCGCGGCGGCGAGGCCGCTGCGCGTGCCGAGCGCCGCCGGCCCGGTCCGAACGCCGACGTGCGCGCCGGTGACGCGGTCCCGCGAGTGGTTGACCACGGTGCCGCTGAGCGTGAGCCAGCCGTCCGGGCGCCGCAGGACGGCGGGGCTCGCGGACGCCAGCCGGACGGTCACGGCGTAGGAGCTCCGGTGGCCGCCGACACGGTCACGCCCAGAGCCATGGCCAGGGCCGGACGGGGTGGCGCGGGGGCTCTCGTACGAGGGCACGGAGGGCACGGCCGCCGCGGCCGGTACCGACGGCAGAACCGGCATGACCGGGCCCGCACTTGGGACCGTGACCAGGACCGTGCTCAGGGCGACGCTCAGGACCGCGCTCAGGGCAGCGACCGCCGCGACGATCGCTCGCGCACATCTCCCGTCGCGTGCCACTACCGCCACCTCGACGTCGGTCCGTACCGCCCCCGTGAACGGACGCGGTGTCACCAGACCACCACGGGCGGGCCCGTACCGCACGTCCGAGGGCCCCGCCCGAGCGGGCCGTCCGCGCCCGGCCTAGGGCCTGTCGTCAAAGGGGGCGCCCTGCTCCCGACGCCTCGCACGCCACCTCGCTGCGTTGTCGCATCGCCAAGTACGCCCAGTACGAGGGCGACGCTCCGCCTTGCGAGGCACCGCACCAGACGCCGCTCGCGGCCGGACGCCCCCTTTGACGACAGACCCTAGCCCCGCGCGGTGGCGGCCAGCCCCCGGGGCCGGGCGTCCAGCACCGTGCGCAGCGACGCGAAGTCCTCGACGCAGCGGCCGGTGCCGAGGGCCACACAGTCCAGCGGATGGTCGGCCACCAGCACCGGGATGTCCAGCTCGCGGCTGAGCCGGACGTCGAGGCCGCGCAGCAGCGCCCCGCCCCCGGTCAGCACGATGCCCCGGTCCATGATGTCGCCCGCCAGCTCCGGCGGGGTCTCGTCCAGCGTGGACCGCACCGCCGCGACGATGCTGTCCACGGGCTCGGCCAGCGCGTGCCGCACCTCATCCGCCGTCAGCTCCAGGACCTTCGGCAGTCCGGTGACCAGGTCCCGGCCACGGATGGTGCAGCGGTCCGGCGGCAGCAGCGTCTGCGTCTGCTCCGGGTCGGCGGCCTCGCCGGATCCGTCGAGCCCGTCACCGTTGCCGGGCTTGTCGAGCGAAAGGCCCTCACCGCCCCGGGCCGCCGATACCACCTCCACATTTCTTTCGGGGCGCCTGACGGACGATCCGCTGCCGGGCGCGGACCAGGCGCCGACCGCTGTGGCGGAGCCGATGCTCACCTTGATCTCCTCGGCGGTCCGCTCCCCGATCGCCAGGGCGTATCGCTTCTTCACATGCGTGCTGATCGCGGCGTCCATCGCATCGCCCGCCATGCGCACCGAGCGGGCGGTGACGATCCCGCCCAGCGAGACCACGGCCACCTCGGTCGTGCCGCCGCCCACGTCGACCACCATGCAGCCGGTCGGGTCGCTCACCGGCAGCCCCGCGCCGATCGCCGCCGCCATCGGCTCCTCGATCAGATGCACTTGGCGCGCCCCGGCCTGTGACGCGGCCTCCATGACCGCGCGCCGCTCGACGCCCGTGATGCCGGAGGGCACACACACCACGACGCGGGGGCGGGAGAGCCGGCGGCTGCCCGTGACCTTCTTGATGAAGTGCCGCAGCATCCGCTCGGCGATCTCGAAGTCAGCGATGACCCCGTCCCGCAGCGGGCGGACAGCGACGATGTTGGAGGGGGTGCGCCCCATGGTCTCCTTCGCCTCGGAGCCGACCGCCAGCACGCTTCCGTCCGTCGTGCTGACCGCGACGACTGACGGCTCATTGAGCACGATCCCCCTGCCCCGCACGTACACCAGGGTGTTCGCCGTGCCGAGGTCGATTCCGACATCACGTCCCGTGAACGTCTTGTTCTGCGCCATAAGTTGACATTATTGCTTATGCCGGATTCTTGCCGGGCACTGATGTCGACCGCACCCTCGTACGACCGGATCGCTGCTACCTTGCGTTCATGATCACGTGACAGGAGGGGACACCGGAGCGGAACGACATCACGTGCTCCGCCGTTTACAGAGGTGGAGAGTTACCTCAACGACAAGCACGTCGCGGAATAGTGGCCGTCAAATCACCATAAGGGCGGACAGGTTGTCTCTGTCCGGTCGCAGGCGTGTCACGGACGACAGACACGGCTTGTCTGATTGTCGTGCCCGGCTGTTAGTTTTATGGCTCGAACTCTTCGTTCGCGCTCCCATCAGTGCAAATCCCCGGAGCGCGAACATCACCTTCATCCCCGGGGGATCTCCATGAGCCAGAACTGGCAGCAGCCTCAGCAGCCGCAGCCGCCCCAGCAGCCCGGTGGTTACGGCTACCCGGCCCAGCAGCCGCCGCAGCCGCAGTTCGGCGGCCCGCAGCAGCCGCCGCAGCCGCAGTTCGCGGGAGGCTTCCCGCCGCCGGCGCCCCCGGCCGGCCGCCAGGGCAACCCCGCGCTCGCCGTCCTCGCCGCCGTCGTCGCCGCTCTGGTCGGCGCGTTCCTCTACGCCTTCCTGCTGAGCGCGCTGGCCGACACGGACAGCCAAGAGCCGAAGATCACCCAGTTCGCCTACGCGGGTGTCGCCGTCGGCGCGCTCGTGGGTTTCGTCATCGCCAAGCTGGGCGGCCGCAACCCCGCCCTGTGGGTGATCGGTGCGGTTCTGGCCCTGATCGCGGTGTTCATCGGTGAGACGTACGGCTACGCGATGGTCATGAGCGACTGGTTCGGCAACTTCGAGAAGGAGCTCAGCCAGGCCGGCATTGAGCCGATGTCCGCGAACGAGATCTTCTTCAGCCACTTCAACTCGCCCGTGTTCGAGATGGGCGGACAGTCCTCCCCCAGCCTGTTCGACGCATGGAAGGACGACGCGGACGCGCTGACCTGGATCTTCATGGCGCTGTCCCCGGTCGCGGCGGTCTCCACCGCCTACCGCCTCAGCAACCGCTGACGCCGGCAGCGCGCTGCAGAGCTACAAACGGGTTGGGGGCCCCCCCCCCCCCCGGCGGGGCGGGGCCGGGGGGGCCCCCCCCCCCCGGGGGGGGGGGGGCCCCCCGGGGGCCCCCCCCCCCCCC